>NZ_DASUBE010000146.1:0-16329 GCF_035763405.1 Edaphobacter sp. | reverse complement strand
CGGAAACACCGCGTCTCGCGCTACGATAAAAACCATGGACACGAAACTCCTCTTCCAGGACGCGGCGACCCTCAACACGCCGATGCTTGCCGTATTTGCCGTCGATATTGCCGCCAACAAGGATGCAGACCCCATACCGGTACTGCTCAACACCTCCGACCCCATCGCAAAGGCGGCCGCAAACGTACTCGCCTCGGGCGACTTCAAGGCAGGCCTGGGCGAGACGCTCCTGCTCCACTCCCCATCCGGCCTCAAAGCCGTGCGCCTGCTCCTCGTCGGCCTCGGCAAAGCCAAAACGCTCTCCTCCGATGAAATGCGCAAAGCCGCGGGAACCGCCGTGCGCGCTGCCAAACCGCTCGGTGTGCGCGACGTCGCCATCGCCTTCCCCGAAGACCGCGCCCTCTCCGACGAGCACGTAGACGATCTTCCTGCCGCGCTCATCGCACGCGCCCTCGCCGAAGGAGCCGAAGTCGGCGAAGTGGACTACGACACCTACCGCAGCGACCGCAAAGACCGCTCCGTCCACACCCTGACCATCGTCGCAAACGAACCGGAAAACAACGTCCGCACCGACATGCAGCAGGGCTTCGACCTCGGCCTCGTCGTCGCCCGCGCGCAAAACTTCACCCGCTCCCTCGTCAACGAGCCCGGCAATGTCCTCACGCCCACCGAACTCGGCCGCCGCGCTGCTGCGATGTCCAAAGAGATGGGCCTCGCCTGCGAAGTCCATTCCACCGCAAAGCTCAACGATCTGAAGATGGGCGCATTCTGGGCGGTCGCCAAAGGTTCCGCCGAACCCCCAGCCCTCATCGTCATGACCTACGAGCCCGAAGGCGGCGCGGCCAAAGACGCTCCCGTCCTCGGCCTGGTCGGCAAAGGCATCACCTTCGACACCGGCGGCATCTCCATCAAACCCGCCGAAGGCATGGAAAAAATGAAGTACGACATGGCCGGCGCCGCAGCCATGATCGGCGCGATGCAAGCCATCGCCCAACTCAAGCCAAAGGTCAAGGTCATCGGCGTCGTCTGCTCGGCCGAGAACATGCCCGACGGCGGAGCCTTCAAGCCCGGCGACGTCGTCACCACCATGTCCGGCAAGACCATCGAGATCGTCAACACCGACGCCGAAGGCCGTCTCGTCCTCTCCGACGGGCTCCACTACGCCAGGACCCTCGGCTGCACCCACCTCATCAACGCCGCCACCCTCACCGGGGCCTGCGTCGTCGCACTCGGCATGCTCAACGCCGGCCTCTTCTCCAACGACGATGCCACCTGCGCCCAATTCGAATCCGGCCTCAAAACCTCAGGCGAAAAGTTCTGGCGTCTCCCCTGCACCGACGACTACAAAGACCAGATCAAGAGCCAGATCGCCGACATGATGAACACCGGCAAAACCCGCTACGGCGGAGCGACCAACGCAGCCATGCTCCTCAAGGAGTTCGTCGGCGACACCCCATGGCTTCATCTCGACATCGCCGGCTGTGCCTGGAACGAGGAATCCAAACCCTGGCTCCCCTACGGCCCCAGCGGCATCGCCGTCCGCTCCATCATCGAGTGGGTCCGAAGCTACAACGCATAACCCCTTGACACCCCTGATAGACTTAAATCAGTAGGAAAAAGCAAAACGAGTCCGGCAAACCGCCGGACTTGTTGCTTTTAAGAACCCTCTGAATTAAGTCTCCAATGTTCAACCCGTCATTCTGAACGCATTTCAACCCGTCATTCTGAACGCATTTCAACACGTCATTCTGAACGCATTTCGACACGTCATTCTGAGCGCATTTCGACACGTCATTCTGAGCGCAGCGAAGAATCCCCGCATTTCTTTTCCGCGCCAATTCATTCCATGGCCACCCGATACTTAATCAGACCATCCTGTGTGCGTCTTTTGCACAAAGGATGGGAGACCACACCCTCCAACTCGACTATCACAACAAGACCCAAACCGCCCTGGCTTGCCAGCCCAGCAAACTCAAAGGCTGAAACACGCTGCGGAAAAATGCACGCTTTGTGCTTTTCGGTGGGAGCGCATGGCTTCAGCCCTGCGAAAATCCCAGTAAAACCAAGGGGCTTTAGAGGGTGCTGAAAAAGTCAGTTTGGCTTAAGGGCACGGCTTCAGCCGTGCCGCTCACGCTGCAAAATCAACGCGGCTTTAGCCGCTGAGGTACGCCTTCTTCCCGGCGAGACACTTTTTCATCACCCTCTTTAGCCCTGGGCCGTTCCGCACAAACTACCGGAGAACTTTAAACCCAATTCGATAAACAGGAATCACCACTTAACCCATTTGCATTCAACAACTTACCCATAACCCCTTTATCCAAAGTATTTTAGCCGTAACCCCTTTGTTCAAAGGAATTTAGCAATTAAGTATGGGGGGGAGGGACTACATCACCGAAGGAGCTTCAATCCCCAGGAAGCCAAGCGCCCGAATCATCTCCCGCTGAGCCACCACCGACGTGGCCAGCAGAAACGCCTTCCGCGTCGGGTCGGTCTCATGCAGAACATGATGCCGATGATAAAAATTGTTGAACTGCTGCGCGAGCTGAAACGCATACTTCGCCAGGTAAGCAGGCTCGGAGGTCGTCAGACACTGCTCGATGACCAGCGAGAGCTTCGAGGCCAGCAGCCACGTCTCCCACAGACTGCTCCCCTCCTCGCTCGTCAGAATCGCCCCCAGCGCGTCGCCCGGAATCGCCGCGAACGCCGCCACCACCTCAGCCTCCGTCGCCCCGGCCTTGCGCAGGATGTTCGCCGCCCGGACGATCGCGTACTGAACATAAGGCCCCGTCTCACCCTCGAAGCTGAGCGCGTCCTTGAAGTCGAACGCGATCACCGTATTCCGTGTAAAGCGCAGCATAAAGTAACGCAGCGCCCCGACGCCGATCTGCCTCGCAATCGTCTCCCGCTCAGCGTCCGTCAGCTCCGGATGCCGCTCGTCCACCTCCGCCTTCGCCGCGGCAATCAGCTTGTCGAGCAGGTCGTCCGCCTTCACCCCAAAGCCCTTCCGCCCGCTGACTTCGATATACGCCCGCTTGCGGTCCTCCTCCGAGACCTCGTAGCCCATGTCGAGCGCGCAGCGCGGCGTCAGCGCCACCATCTCGTAGCTGAAGTGAGTGTAGTGGTCCGCGGCCTCAGTAAATCCCATCCCTCGCAGCGCCTGAATCACCTGCGTCTGCGGATCGTTCTGCCGCGAGTCAATGACGTTGTAGATCGCGTCCGCGTGCCCAAACGTAGGCCGCTCGTGCCTGCTCGTGTCCGCAGTCGAGACCCAGCATGTGTGACTCGGATACTCACGAAACCGCTCATAACCGAAGTCCTTGCCCGGCAGCAGCCCGAACTTCCACAGATGGTAAGCAATGTCCTTACCGACGTAAGTAACCGTCCCATTCGAGCGAACGATGACCTTCGCATCTTCATCCGGCCCGTCCGCTCCCTGCTCGGCATCGGCGCCAGCGCGCCGCATCACCCAGCAGCCCTTGTTCTTGCCCTCAGTCTCTTCGTAGAGCACACCCTTCTCGATCATCAGCGTCCGCGCCGCGTCCCAGAAGTGAAGCGAGAGAATCTCACTCTCACGCGGCAAAAAGTCATACTCGATGCCCAGCCGCTCCATCGTCTCCAGATGACGGCGAAGCACGGCAGTCGAGATCAGCTCAGCCATCTCAGCCGTCTCATTCCCTCCGGCCTCCAGAGCATGAAGCGTGTCGAGACGAATCTGCTTCCGCGCCGCAGCCTGCGCCGCATCAGCCGTGTACCACTGCGAGACGCGAGCGTAGAGGTCCCAGCAGTAAAAGTCGATGCGCTCATTCTTCGCCGCGAGTTCGGCCAGCCGCGCGCGCGTACTCTCTAAATTTTTACCTTCGAGATGGACCAGCCCCACGACAACATCCGCCACCTGCACTCCGGTGTTGTCGATGTAGTTCTGCACCCCGACCTCGAAGCCGGACTTGTAGCTGTCACGCCGCAGAAGCCGCTGAAAGGTGTCGCCCAGAATCGCATTGCGCAGGTGCCCGATGTGCGCGGCCTTGTTCGGATTGATGCTCGTGTGCTCGACCAGACGAAAGCCCGGCCCGCCGATGTCAGCATGCCGATCGGCAGCGATGTTTCGCGCAGCCGCAGCGCGATCAAGGCGAACATTCAGATAGCCCGCGCCCGCCACTTCGACTCCGGTGACGCCATCAGGCAAAGACGCAGCCAGTTCAGCCGCAAGCTCCCCGGCAATCGCACGCGGAGCCTTGCGCAGGCGCTTCGCCAGCTCGAACGCCACAGGCAGCGCCAGCTCACCGAGCGCGACGCTGGGCGGCTGCTCCACCGCGAGATTGGTCAGCTCGACGCCATACTTTGCCTGAAGGATGGCCTGAATGCGGGCCAGCAGAGACTGTTGAATTGTGCGATACATGCTTCAGTTTCACCGTTCGTTCTTAGACTGGATTCAGTTTACGCGAGCAGTAGCAGCAGGCTACGGCATCTCCGCGGGCAGCGTCTCAATCTCTTCCAGCAGCGGTCTGTGATTGTGTGTCCTGATGCGGTGGACGAGGAAGATGACGCCGCCCGCGCCTGTGATCGAGACCAGCAGCCAGACATGCAGCGCGAGACTGAAGACGGCAGCCTGCGGAGCGGCCGCTCCGTGACTGACCAGCGCCGTCTTCACCGCAAGCTCAAAGGGGCCGATGGACCCGGGCGAGCTTGGAATGAGATACGACAAATTGGCAAACGAGACAGCAAGCCACGCGCTGACATGGTCCCCGCGAATACCCACCAGGTTGATGCTGGCCAGATAGATCATGCCTTCGCAGAACCAGATGACCGCCGATTGCGCCAGCAGCAGCAGCGAGCCCGCAATGCCGATGCGTGCGACTGCATCGAGCGCCAGCATCACCCAGTGCTCCGCCTTCGCCAGCTTCGGGTTTTTCCCATACCTCTGAAAGAGCCGGGAAACATGCGGCTGAAGAGCACGCGCCCCAAGCAGCAGCACGAGCAGCCCGAGTGCCGACACCGCCAGCGACACGTAAACAATCACATGCAGCCGATGCGTCGCAATGCTGCTCATCGTCGCGGCAAAGAGCACCACCAGCGTGAAGATGTCGAGCAACTTCTCCAGAATCACGGTGCTGAGAATGACCGAAGGCGACGCGCCCAGGTCGTCCGCGTAGGTGAACACGCGCATAATGTCGCCGATGCGCAGCGGCAGAATGTTGTTGGCCGCAAGCGAAACCATCAGCACGCGGGCGCAGGCAGAGAATCGCGCGCCGGTGGGGCGCATCATCGTGGTCCAGCGCACGCAGCGCAACGTGTAGCCTGCCAGCGTAAATCCGAGTACGCCGAGAATCCAGACCGGATGCGCCAGGCGCAGCCCGCGCATCTCCTCATAGGAGATGCCCTTGAAGGTGTACCAGAGAAAGAAGAGGCTGATCAGGACGCCGGGGACCGCTTTGAGAAGGTTGCGGCCGCTCTTGCCTGCATCGCGGCCTGATGCCTGGCCCGGTGTGCTGGCAGACGTGCTCATGCGCGCACCATCCCGCAAGAAGACCTGTGTGCCGTTGCGTGCTGATAGAAATCGCGGTGCAGAAACATACGTCTTCGATTGTATCTGCTGAACGGCGCAGCTCAGCCGTTACGAAGCTGTAAGCACCTGACCGGTGACGGCGGCAAAACTCTTATCCAGCATCCGGAACGCTTCGTCCACGTCCGCCTTTCCGATGTTCATCGGCGGAGACATGCGCAGCACGTTGTTGAACATCCCGCCCTTTCCGATCAGCAGTCCGTTCTCGCGCGCGGCTTCGAGCATCGCGTTGGCAGCTTCCGGCGCAGGCTCCTTGGTCTTCGGGTCCTTGACCAGTTCAAGCGCCTGCATCAATCCCATGCCGCGCACGTCGCCGATGATGGGATGACGCTCTTGAAGTTCCAGCAGCCGCTCGCGCAGATACGCGCCAACGACATCGCAGTTGCTGCGCAGATCATCTTCTTCGATCAAATCAATGACAGCCTTCGCCGCAACGCACGTGACCGGGTTGCCGCCGAACGTAGCGATCGTCGGGCCCTTGTAGGCGTCGGCCACCTCGGGCGTAGCGACGGTCAGGCCAATGGGATGCCCATTGCCAAGGCTCTTCGCCGCCGTCAGAATGTCAGGCTCGACCTCCCAGTGCTCGATGCCAAACCACTTCTTGCCGGTGCGTCCCCAGCCGGTCTGCACCTCGTCAGCGATGAAGTCTCCGCCATACTGCTTCACGATGCGGAAGGCGATTTTGAAGTACTCCCTGGGCGGCGTGATGAAGCCGCCGACGCCTTGAATCGGCTCCGCGATCATGCCCGCGATGGCTCCGCTCGTGCTCGACTGAATAACAGCCTCAATGTCCTGCGCGCAGGCCACCTCGCAACTCGGGTAGGTCTTGCCGAGCGGGCAACGATAACAATAGGGGTTCATCGCGTGGACGATGCCAATCTGATACGACACCTTGCGCCACGAGCTGATGCCGGTCAGCGAGCGTGTCATGGCCGAGCGGCCGCTGTAGGCGTGGCGCAGCGCAATGATTTCGAGGTTGCCGGTGTGCTGGCGCGCCGAGTCGATGGCGGTCTCGTTGGCCTCGCTGCCCGAAGACGTGAAGAAGCTCTTCTCAAGACGGCCCGGCGTAATCTGCGCAATCTTTTCCGCGAGCTCGACCGCGGTCTGGTGCGGATAGAGCGTCGAGGTGTGCTGGAGCTTGTCGATCTGCGCCTTCATCGGCCCGGTGACGCGCGGGTTGGCATGACCCACGCCTACCGTCACGATGCCTCCGAAGAAATCGAGATACCGCTTGCCCTCCACGTCCCAGATGTACTGCATCTGGCCGCGTTCGAGCGGCAAGGGCTCGCTAAAATAGGTGGCGACAGCGGGATAGATGAACTGCTTCTGTTTGCGATTGATTTCCTGTCGATCCATAACGCCGTTTCTCCATTGCCGGTCCGAAAACAACTATACGATTTTTCCTGGGGATGAAGGTGTGCTGCTCGCCGCTCAGCCTGTCATTCCCCTTTGCGTCATTCCAGAAGGGAATCTGCGCCTCGCATCGGCTGTGCCGGGCTCACCTGGATGGAAAATGCGTTAAACAAGCGATCCCGGGCCTTGAGACCCGGGACTCAGCTCTTTCGTTCCTGTTTGAATTAAACAGCGACTGCGGCGATGCTGGTATCGCTCAGCCGCAGAGCCAGCGCCTTGGCTGACCCGCCGCCACGTTGAAACTCGCTAAGGTTTGTCTCAACAACGCTGTAGCCAAACCTTCTCAACCGCTGCGCGAGGTCTGTTTCGACCCGCCCCATGATGATGTTGTCCCCCACATTGATCAGGTTGCAGGCAAACTGAGTTGCCTCCAACTCGCTGACAGCAATCCGTTTATCGGCGGGATACGCCGCCTCAATCTTCTTGTTTGAAGCCGCGTCGAACGCCTCGGGGAAGTACAGCACCTGTCCACCGCTCAGCGGCTGAAAGCACATATCCAGGTGGAAGAACCTCGGATCGACCAGATGCAGCGAGGTCACGCCGACGTGCCACGCATCAGCGACATGCTTGTGGCTCTGCTTGCAGGTCCGCACGCCGTGGGCAGCCCACAGGTGGTCGCCGTGTTCGTCGAAGATGGCATCGCCTTCGCCCTCGAACGAGGTCTCGCGCGGCGTCTCCCACAGCAGGAAACCCGCATCCTGCAACCACTTACGCAGATGCTCCTCCTCTGGCTCGCGCTGTTTATGGGCAAAGCTGGCAATGGCCGCCACGCCATGCTGCACCAGCGCCGCATGGGCCACGAAGACCATATCGGGCGACCCCTTCCGCGCCGGAAGCAGCCGCACGTCCGCGATCTTCTGCAGGTGCTGGTACAGGTCTTTCCATTGGGCAAAGACCACATCGCGCGCAGGCCGATGCAGGTTCCCGGCCATCCACGGGTTGATGACGTAGTTCACGTCGTACCACTCTGGAGGGCACATCAGGTAGGTTGGTTTGTCGAAATGGGGCAAGGCGGTAAAGGTTGAAGCGGGGAAGGAAGCTGTACTGCAGGTGGTATTCATAAAAGCCGTTTTCCTACTTTCCGCTGTAGAGTCTGACCCTCCCAACAGACCTTCGTCAAGTCCGGCATTGATGATTTTTTGTACAACTTTGGTTCGCCCTACCACATTTGGAATACAGTTGACAAACTAACTCCACAAGGTGCGAGGACGTAAAAAGAGGCCCGCAATGGGCCTCTTTCATTCAGATCAAACAATCGCCTGAGCTGCTTACAGCTTCTCGAAGAAATCGCACGCCGAGCACGAGATGTAGACTCCGCCCGGAACGCCGCGCTCGCGGTCTTTCACGCGCTTGACGATGCGTGTCGGTTTCGAGCACTTCGGACAGTCGGTGCTCTTGTTGGTATCCATGACCTTCTTGCGGTCGCCGGTCTTGGCAATCTTTGCCATAATGCTTGCTCTCCCTGATGCAGATGTGTCGGCCCGCGCACAGCGCGAAACTTCTCAAGTTGGATGGTCCGGGACACGCCACGGCAACGACCGGTGAGAGAAGAACTGCGATTGAGGCCCTGTAAAGAGTTTACACGAACCTGCTATTGCTGACGCGGACCGGGCTGCTGCCCACCCTGAGGAATCCCCTGAGGAATCGGCTGGGGAATCGGCTGAGGAAACGTCTGCGGCGAAGGGATGGTATCCGGATGTTCGCTCGGAGGCGCCGGAATCGGCCGCGCGTCAGGAAACTGCACCTTGCCCTGGCTGCCAGCCGGAACCGGCTCGCCGGGTTTGCGCAGCGTCGGCGGAGCTTTTGTCCCTGTTCCCGGCGCCTCGTCACCCATCGAAATCTGACGCGTCTGCGGAGGCGGATTGAATCCGCCCATCTCGTCAGTGTCGTGGACTTCCAGCGGCTTGCCCAGCGCGGCGATCTCGACCCGGATCACGCGGTCGCCCTCGAAGCGCACGAAGCGGACCGTCTGCGGCACATGGCCGTAAATCCAGTCCTCGTAGAGCGGCTTGTTCGGGTCATTGTCCTCGTGCTCGCGGACTTTATTCTCCGGCTCGCCCACGGAGGCCAGCACCATCTTGCGGTTCATCCCCACCAGCACCTGGTGTTCGTTGATCGAGGTACGAACCAGCGTAGGCAGCGTGTCCGCGTAGGCCTGCTGCGAGGTCTTCACGCCGAAGTCGATCACCGGCGCAAGCAGAGACTTCACCTCAGGCGCGGAGATCTCCGGAATCGGCCCGGGAAAGACAAGCGTAATCCGCGAGCCGGTCGCCGTCTCCATCGTGTTCGCAACCACATCATTGTCGTTCAGTTGAATGTGGCGCAGAAAACGGTGCTTCAGAAATGGGCCGCCGTTCAGGTCCATCACAATGCGGTCGCCTTTGAATTCGAGAGACGTAATGATGACGCGGTCGCCCGGTCCTGCGGCCTGACCTTTGGTATAGATCAGCTTCAGATACTCAGCCGGCCCCGGCGAAAGCGGCCCGTTGGCCTTGAGCATCAGCGCCGGGCTGATGGGCAGCGCCATGTGCGCGAAACCCTGCTCGTCCTCGAGATTCCGCACCAGATCGCGCCTGCCGCGCTCCGTCAATTTGTCGGTGGGAAGAGGAACATTAGTCGGCTTAAAGGTGGTTGAGATGCCGTTCGTTGCTGTCTGTTCACCGACAACGAAAACCTGCGCGCCCGCCGCAGCCGCGCTCAGCGCCAGCAAACCCGCAATCAGTGCCCATCCGTATCTGCTCAGTGCCATACGAGCACCTCACATCTACAAAAAGCTTGCGCCTTCTCTTCTCTTTTGACAAGCGCAGCAACCCACCGGTTGGCCGAGCCCGCTGCGGAAAAACGCCGCGTTGTGCTTTTCGGTGGGAGCGCAGAGCTTTAGCCCTGCGAAAACTCCAGCAAAATGAAGGGGCTTTTCCGCATCCCCTTCAGCCACCCGCCTGACACCCATCAGCCGCGCCAGACTACCCCTTCGTATTCTCACCAGCCGGAGGACTCTGCGGCGTAGCCGGCAATATCTGAACCAGCGGAGCAGGCCGCGCCTGCTGAGCCTGCTCCATCGCCGCATGGGCGGCAGGCGGCTTGGCCTCCAGCGGATAGCCCCCCGGCACAGCAGGGGTGTACGTGTAATGCCACGCATAGTCGCGCGTGACGCGGACGAGCACCGCAATCGCAACCAGCAGGACAACGCCGGTCAGAATCGCAGCCTCCGGCCCGTAGTCGCCGCCCGTCAGCCAGTCGCGCCCAATGGCCCGCGTCTGCACCACGGTCGAGAAGTTCGCAAGGCCGCTGACCGGAAGCCCGAACAGCACAGCCATGCTCGCGTTCCAGGCAAAGTGCAGCCCCCACGCCATCCACAGCCCATGCGTGCGCAGCCATGCAATCGAGAGGAGCACGCCTGCAAGAATAGTAATCAGCACGCTGATCCAGTTGGCATCAGGATTGAACATGTGCAGCATCCCGAAAAAAATCGCCATCAAGATCGTTGCCTTCACCGGCCCGGCCGCCTCAATCAGCCGCCGGAAGGGATAGCCCCGGAACGCAACCTCCTCGGCCAGCGCCGCAACGGCCAACGTCAGCACATTGATGAAGGCCAGCTCGAACGCGCGCGGCTCCGTCCAGAACCGGACATGGAGCGTGTGGGCAAGCGCCATCGGCAGCACCGCCAACACCATGGCTCCCCAGCCGATAGCCGCGCCCAGCGTCCACTCTCTGCGCGCGGTAGGGCGCTTCGGCAGGCCAAGCAGTTCGCGCGCCGGTACCGGCCCCAGCGAAATCGCCTGAAGAATGGAAAACCCCAGCCAGAGCAAAAAAAGAAAAAAAACCGCGCTCAGCAGAAACCGCTCCGCCCCCAGATTGAGGGCCAGCGCGATTCCTCTGGCCGCGCGCGCCGCCAGTGCCTGGGCCGCGAGAATCCACGCGATGGACGCGATAAAGAGCGCAAGCTGAAGCATGCGCTTGGAACGGCCCTCAGGTGTCAAATCGAACGCCGGCAACGGTTGCTACTCCATCAGGCTGCGCGCCTAAGCGGTGGTGTAAAACTGCGCGATATTGCGGAACTTCCGGTACCGCCGCTCCAGCAGATCGTCGAGCGACAAGGCGCGTAATTCGCCCAGGTGATAACGGAGCTTCTCATCCACAATCGCCATCGCCTGCGCCGGGTCGTCCTGCGAGCCGCCGTCCGGCTCCGGCAGCACATCATCCACGCAGCCAAGCTGCCGCACACTCGTCGCCGTGTACTTCAGCGCCGCCGCCGCCTGCTGCTTCTTCGCTGCGTCCTTCCACATGATGGAGGCGCAGCCCTCAGGCGAGATCACCGAATAAATCGCATTCTCCAGCATCAGCACGCGGTCAGCGACAGCCAGCGCCAGCGCACCGCCCGAGCCGCCCTCGCCCGTAATAGTCGCAATCGTCGGCACGCGCAGACGCGACATCTCGATCAGGTTGCGCGCAATCGCCTCGCCCTGTCCGCGTTCCTCAGCGCCGATCCCCGGGTTCGCACCCGCAAGATCAATAAACGTAAAGATGGGCCGTTTAAACTTTTCCGCGATCTTCATCGCACGCAATGCCTTGCGATAGCCCTCAGGGTCCGGGCTGCCGAACTTCCGCGCGACCCGCTCCTTCAGCGTTCGCCCCTTCAGGTTGCCGATGACCATCACCGGTTCGCCGTGAAAGTACGCCATGCCGCAGGACATCGCTGCATCGTCGCCAAAGGCGCGGTCGCCGTGGATCTCGCTGAAGTCGGTGAACAGTGCGTCGATGAAGTCCATCGGGTAAGGACGCTGCGGGTGCCTGGCCAGCTCCGTCTTGACCCAAGCCTCTGGAGGCGGTTCCTGCACGTGCTGGGTATGGGTGTGTCTGCCTGCTTCGTGTTCTGCCATGATAATCGGGTATCGCTATTACTTCTACGATTGTACCGGCATTCTAAGAGCCCGTGACTTTTTACGCCGGTCATTCTGAGCGTAGCGAAGAATCTCTGTGTTTTTTCTTTGCCCCTGCCGTTAGTGCCCGCTCCAGGCCGCTTAGTCCATCACGCGAACGCCGCCCCTGCCAACCAGTTCTTCCACTCTGTCGATAAACAGCCGATCCGCCGCGACCGTCACGCCATGCGGTTCAAGCACCGCGCAGAACTCGCCCGGCTCCTCAAGGTCAAGCAGCAGCTTGCCTTTGCCCGGAGCAGCCACCAGAATCGCGTGCAGCTTCTCCAGCAATGCCGTGTCCGGACTATGCAGCGGCACCTTGATACGCAGAGCATCCGGCAGCTTCACCTTCACGTCTTCGAGCGCCTGAATGCTCGACACAGCCAACTTCGGCGCGGAATCCTCTTCACCGCGCAGCACGCCGCGCACCAACACCGGCACATCGATCTTCAACTTTTCGGCCAGCTTCTCGTAGCTCTGCGGAAACACAATCAACTCGATCTTGCCGCTCGTGTCTTCAAGCGCGGCCTGCGCATACAGCTCGCCCGACCGCTTCGACTTCGCCACTTTGAGCCCCGTAATCACACCGGCAATCTGAATCTCATTCTGCGGCTCTTCTCCGCGCCGACGGAATGTCTGCGGCTCCGGCTTCATCTCGCAAGCCGTCGCCGTATCGACCACTTTCAGGTTCCGCAGCTTCTCGCGGTACTTGTCCATCGGGTGCCCCGAGACGAAAAACCCGAGCACCTCTTTTTCATGCTGCAATCGCGTGTGCTCGTCCCAGTCCGCGACACTTGGCAGCGCCTCGTCCTGCTTGCCCGCTCCCGCGCCCGCGTCGTCAAAGATGCCAAACAGTCCACTCTGCCCGGCGGCTTCATCCTTCTGCGCCTTCTGCGCACGCTCCATCGCCTTGTCGAGCGCGGCGCTCAGTTGTCCGCGACCGCCAAAGCCGTCCATCGCTCCCGCCTTAATCAGCGACTCGATGACGCGCTTATTCATCAGCCGCAGATCGACCTTCTCGCAGAACTCCCACAGGCTGCTGAAGCCCTGCTTCCCTGCCGCGTGCAGCGCCGCCCGCGCGGCAATGATCGACTCAATCGCGTTGTGGCCCACGTTCTTAATCGCAGCCAGCCCAAACCCAATCGCATCGCCAACCGGCGTGAAGTTCGCAAACGAGACCTGCACATTCGGCGGCACGACCTGGATATTCATCTCGCGGCACTCCGAGATGTACTTCACCACGTTCTCCGGCTTCGACGTTTCGCTCGTCAGCAGCGCCGCCATAAACTCCACCGGATAGTGCGTCTTCAGCCACGCCGTGTGATACGCCAGCAGCGCATAGGCCGCCGAGTGCGACTTGTTGAACCCATACCCCGCAAACTGCTCCATCAAATCAAACAGCGCCCCGGCCTTGTCCTTGGCAAATCCCTTCTGGACCGCACCGGCCATGAAGGTATCGCGCTGCTTCGCCATCTCGGCCGGATCTTTCTTGCCCATCGCGCGCCGCAGCAGGTCCGCGCCGCCCAGCGAGTAGCCCCCAATCACCGAGCTGATCTGCATCACCTGCTCCTGATACACAATCACGCCCAGCGTCTCCCTCAGAATCGGCTCCAGCTCCGGGAACATGTATTCAACCGCGCGCCGCCCCCACTTGCGCTCGATGAAGTCATCAATCATGCCGCCCTGAATCGGTCCCGGACGATACAGCGCATTCAAAGCCGTCAGGTCTTCAACCGTCGTCGGCTTATACCGCCGCAACACATCGCGCATTCCACCCGACTCAAACTGAAACACGCCCGAGGTCAGCGCGCGATGAAACACCTGCTCATAGGTCTTCGCATCGTCCAGCGGCACCGTAGCCAAATCCAGTTCGACGCCCGCGGCCTCGCCGCGGTTCCGGTTGATCAGCTTCAGGCAGTCATCAATGACCGTCAGCGTCGTCAGCCCGAGAAAGTCCATCTTCAGCAGACCCATCTTCTCGACGGCCTTCATGTCATACGCCGTCACCACCGCCTCATCCTTGGTGCGCGTCACCGGCACCAGCTCCGTCAGCGGCTGCGGCGCAATCACCACGCCCGCGGCATGAACACCCGCCCCGCGAATCAGCCCCTCCAACCGCATCGCCGCGTCGATCACTTCCTTCACGCGCGCGTCGCCCTCATACGCCGTCGCCAGCATCGGCGAGTCCTTCATCGCCTGCTCAATCGTGATGCCGATTGTCGCCGGAATCATCTTCGCAATCCGGTCCACCTCGCCATACGGCATGTCGAGCGCGCGGCCTACGTCCTTGATCGCCGCCTTCGCCGCCATCGTATTGAACGTGATGATCTGCGCAACCTGATCGGCGCCATACTTGCGCTTGACGTACTCAATCACCTCCCCGCGGCGGTTCATGCAGAAGTCGATGTCGATATCAGGCATCGACACGCGCTCCGGATTCAGAAACCGCTCAAACAGCAGCTCGTTCTGTAGCGGGTCGATGTCCGTAATCTCCATCACATACGCCACCAGCGACCCCGCCGCCGAGCCACGCCCAGGCCCCACAGGAATGTTGTGCTCCTTCGCGTACCGGATGAAGTCCCACACAATCATGAAGTAGCCGGGAAACTTCATCTGCTTGATGCACGCAAGCTCGCGCTCCAGCCGCGCGTGATAGTCCTCAATCGACTTGCGCAGCAACCCCCGTTCGCGCAGATGCGCCACCGCCGTATCGAGCCGCTTCTTCAGTCCCTCGCGGCACACGCGCTCAAAGTAGCTCTCCAGCGTCTCGCCCTCCGGCACGTCGAACACCGGGAACGGGTCCTTCACCTTCGACATCTTCAGGTTGCAGCGGTCCACAAACTGCATCGTCCGCGTGCACACCTCTTCGTGCCCGGCAAACGTCCGGTGCATCTCCTCCGCCGTCTTGATGTAGAACTCCTGCGTGTCGAACTTGAAGCGGTTCGGGTCGTTCATCGACCCCGCCGTCTGCACGCACAGCAGAATCTCGTGCGCCCTGCTGTCATCATTCGCCACATAGTGGCTGTCGTTGGTGGCAATCAGCGGAATATCCAGCTCGCGCTCCAGCTTGAACAACGCGTCGCAGACACCCTTGTCCGGCTTCAGCCCATGGTCCTGAATCTCCAGAAAGTAGTTGCCCTTGCCGAACATGTCCTGATAGAAGCCCGCTGTCTTCTTCGCCTCTTCGTACTTCCCTTCCATCAGGTGCTGATTCAACTCACCCGCCAGACACCCGGAAAAACCAATCAGCCCCTCCGTATGCTTTGCCAGAAAATCCTTCGAGACCCTCGGCTTGCGATAGAACCCATGCAGCGCCGCCTCGCTCGTCAGCCGCACCAGATTGCGATAGCCTTCCTCGTTCTCCGCCAGCACCAGAAAGTGGTTGTACCCATCAGCCAGTTCACGGTGGTCCGCAGTCTTCGAGATGTAAAGCTCGCACCCCAGAATCGGTTTCACATTCTTCTTCTGCATGGCATCGAAGAAGTGGACCGCCCCAAAGATATTCCCGTGGTCGGTAATGGCCGCCGCCGTCTGGCCAATCTTGCTGACGTGCGCCGCCAGCTTGTCCACATCGCAGGCGCCGTCCAGCAGCGAATAATCCGAATGAAGATGGAGATGGGTAAACTCAGCCGCCATACCCTCAGTGTAGAACCGCACGCGCAGAGGAAAACGTGGTACGAAATGAACTGCCGGCTTTTAGCCTTTCTTGCTTGCCATTCCCGAAGCGAATCTGCGTTTGCCGTTGCTCTTGCCGTTGCTCTTGCCTTTGTTCTTGCCTCTCTTATTTGTCATTCCCGAAGCGAATCTGCGTTTGCCGTTGCTCTTGCCTTTGCATTTGCCGTTGCTCTTGCCTTTGCATTTGCCGTTGCTCTTCCCAGGTGCCCCATCCATCGCGCTCTTTGCGATGGGTGGGAACGCATACCCTGGCCCAGCCAGCTTTTGCCACTGCCTGTTCTCTTCGCATTTCCATTCCGCAGCGCAGCGGAGGAACCCGCTTTTTCACCACCCACAGGCATCTCCATCGAAACCTGCACTAAAATGTTCACCGACATGAGCAGCCTCTTCACCTTAGACTTCATCCGCACCCAGCTCCACCGCCGGGCCATGCGAAGGCTGATCGCGCAGGCCCGCTCCTGGCCCACCGCCACCGGCGAAGTCAACCACTGGGAGGTCAAGCCCGCCGACGAGAGCGAGCTCACCGGCGCAACTCCGAACCAGATCGAAGCCCGCTTCCACTTCAGCGTCAACGGCGAGTACTACGGCGGCTACTTCCGCAGCATCGCCATGGGCGTCCACCAATCCGAAACGCTCGCCAAAGGCACCCCGCCGGTCAACGTCCGCTACAACCCCCAAAACCCCGACTCCAACATCGCTCTCCCCGAAGACAACACCCAGAACTTCCCCTTCAGCATCTCCACCGGCGCCTGAATCGAGCCG
>NZ_DASUBE010000145.1:0-10912 GCF_035763405.1 Edaphobacter sp. | reverse complement strand
AGAACTGGTCAGGGCGGCGAGTGGGTTATTAACTTCATGGGCCACTGTGGCCAGCATCTCAGTAGCAGCGATCAGCCGCTCCTTTTCTAGGGCGATCTCTTCAGCTCGTATCTGGTCTGTAATATCGGTTGAAACGCTGCCCACAAATGATTGCTGTGCCTCGTTGATGAAGGTGAACTTCGTGGTGAGCCAATAAGGCTCGCCGTCAGGCAAAGCGATCTTGTTAACGAATTGATGGGGCGCTTCAGACTTGAAAGCTTCCTCATCCTGCTGCTGCAGCTCTGAAAGCACTTGTGGTAGTTCTGTCTGCGCGCCTTCGATCCCTAACAGGTGAAAAGCTACATTGTTGAAATAGACATAACGCCCATCACGCTCGCGCAGATAACTGAACTCGGGCCGATTGTCCATAAAGAGCTGGAACATTCTTTGTGCGTCGCGCAGCCTGCCCTCTGCCGCCAATTGCTCCTGCAAGCGCCGTTCCGCCCCGGCATACGCTTTCTTGCGTGCGCCTGTGAGCAACACGATGCCGAGAGCCGCAGCCAGATAGGAGAAGAACCCGGCTGCATCGCTCACTCCCTGGAAACCCCATTGATGTCGCGGGGAAACAAAGTACCAGTAAGCGATCACCGCGCCCAAGCCGGTGGACAGCAGCGCTGGGCCGACGCCTGCGAATAAGCCAACGAGTGCGACCGCCACGACAAACGTGATGTAGGGCATTTGATTGCCGAGCCACGGATCAATGGCGAGACGAAGGGTAAAACCGAAGAGTGCGCTCAGAACCGCCAGCCAATAGGGATTGATTCGAAGGCGCCACTCGGGAGAAGCAAAACGCCGGATTTTCCGCAAAAAGCGAAATGCGGGTATTTTTAGAGTGGTGATGGGATGGGAAAAATCAGCGAGCGCTCCTGAGGAAATGGATAACATTGCGACACAACCTAGCCTGGTAATCTTTCCCTTAGCCTAGCTTTAGCAATGCGTGAAGTCAACGCCCTGGAAGATGTGCAATGAAAAACTGACCCGCCGAACCTAACGGCGGGGTTGGAAAGACCTGGAGATGTCTTTTTGGTGCCACCGGGTGCCGGTTCAGATGGCTTTGCTTCGGCCTGCGGAGCGCAAAAATGAAGTTTCGAGACGTTCCTAAACCAGAGCCGTGCAGTCTCAGCGTAGGCGCCTGTCTCACGCGAATACTTGCACAACACTTCTTATCGTCCAAACACCATCAGCCCGCCCAGGCTTCCCTGATAGATCAGAGCGAGCACTACGATCGCGGTAATGGCGAGGTAAACGACGCTCGGCGCGCCATGACATTTTTGCGCGCGCCAGCGCCAGGTGGCGAGCAAAATGAAGATGACTGCTAATGAAGTGCCCAACTATTCATGTACCACAATTATCGAGGCAGGCAGCGCTCCCGCAGATTTGCTCTTCCACCACCATCCCGCGGCCGCAGTAAACGGCGTAATGATCGCGGCGTATAAAACCATCCATGCGGCTGCGTTGTGCAGCGACGCTCGTTTTCGCCAAAGGCCGAGCAGATCGCTCAAGAATGCCAGCGGCAGCAGCGCGGCGGTGAAGTTGACCAGGATTGGGTGAAATTCCTGCGGTGAACGGGGCGGATTAAAGCCGGGCGATGGCCCTGCTGCTGAGCCTGCCGCTGGTTGCTGGCCTGCGCCGCTTGTCGCCACCAGGGTGGCTTTCATGTTGGGATGGGGGTGCAGTGATACGCGATGGTTCCTGCCTTCGCGACCGTCAGCTTCCAACTGCTGCCGGGCTGAATCAAGCCTGAATCGAAGCTGCCGTCATCCGCAGTTGCCGTGTGAGCAAAATGTCCTCGTTTTTGAATTCGATGGCCTCGCCAGGATGAACAGTGACCTGCGCTGGCTGAAAGCGAAAATTCTTGATGATCACCTCGGCTGTGCCGGCCTGAGAAGCCGAAGAAGAGCTCTGCTGGTTCTGAGCTGAGGCGACCCACGGGCTTATGCCACACAAAACACATAAGGCCAGTAGCAGGCGCACGCCAGGGACAATCTCCCGCCGCGCAGAGCGCGCGGCGGGCACAAATACGGAAGAGGAATTCATGCTTTCTTGTGGTGTTTGTGTGTGCCGGCAGCCGAGGAACTGCCCATGCCGGACTGGATCTGCTTTGCGCGCTCAAGATGCCCCTGCAGCAGGGGAGCCGCGCCTTCCAGCGCCGACTTCAACTCTGCGTTCTGCGCATTCGGGATAAGGACCTTGCTGGCGGCATCGATCACCTGCTGGTGAAAATCGACTTCACGATCGATGTATGCCTTGTCGAAGGCCTTTCCTCTCATTCCACGCAGCTTCTTCATCTCCGTTGCCGCAGCAGTGTGGAGGGACTTGCTGGTGTCACTAGACTCAGGTTTTACATTGAGCTTCTTGGCCAGATCATCCACCGACTTCTGCAGCTTGGTATGGTCGTCGATCATCTGCTGGGCATACTGTTTAACTTGGTCGTTTTTCGTCTTCTTGAGCGCCAGCTTAGCGGTATCAATGTCGATCTGGTTCGCAGCAGAAACAATGCCGACGATCTGCGGGTCAGAGGGCTTGGCCCCTCCCTCGCTCTGCTGCGCCCATGCAGCTGTCCCGAACAATGACAGCACTGCAACCGTTCCTGCTGCTAGAAATTTCCTTGCGTTCATGTAATTAACTCTCCTTTCTGAAAATGGCATAACCAGTACGCTAAAACTGTTTTGCAGAGCTGCAGGCGAGGTCCAGCATTGCCCTGGTGTATGGCACGGGTTTTGTGATGCAAATATGCGCGCATCAGGAGAATTGCTGCTAACTCACGGAGACCTCGGCTCATCGCGATCTTGTACGAGAGCTGCTCTGCATCTCTCTTGCACGAAACGTCCGCGCGACCCCAAGTGCCGCACTGCTCTGAACGTGGAGTTCACACCAGTATCGTTTGCGCGGAGCCTGAGCGGGGTTTTTGAACACCCTCCTTGAAGTGGCGGCTCCCTGCCGCGTTTAAACTTCCTCGCCATCAAATTCTCGCGCGAGGTCGCGACGGCAAGCGTTGCCTGGCCAAGCAATTGTCAATAGAAACGAGCTATCGGAGAGCGCTTCTACATCGTGTGCAATATCGCGCTCCAGCGTGACCATTTGCCCCGCCGACAGCTCTACCGACTGCTCGGCTGTCCGAAAGCGAAGTTGGCCCACGAGAGTCTGGACGGAAATGCGCCCTTCGGTTCGATGCTTTTCCAAACGTCCTTCAGGTTTCATCACTACCAGCACCACACGAAAATCCGGATATTTTGCAACTGTCTTCGCTGTGTGCCCGGTCTGCCATCGTCCTCTGAGCGTAGCTGCTGAATTTCACTCTCAAGATCGAATCTCAACAGCCGCGCTGCCAGAACCCCGACCTCGTGTTCGCGTCCAGTCCGTGGGTTTTGCGTCAGGCGCCATTCTCGTCCTCCTTACAGTCTGCTCGTAGCTTCTTGCTTCATTATGCGAGTTATGCGACAAAAAGCATCAATCTTCGGCAATGCAGTGCGATCTGCTCTTCCTCGTCGCTGTTTTGATGCTTCGATCGAGGTGCCCGGAGAGAACAAGGCCGTACCTCCCGACTCGTGGTACTGGCATCTGACTAGCAAGTAGAACAGATGGTGCTGTCAGCGTAAGTGCTGCGGTTTCGCGAGGAAATTATGGCAAAGACAGCGGTTGGTTTATTTTTGAATCGAGCTTCCGTCAAAGATGTTATTCGCGAGCTTGGCGATAAAGGCTATTCATGGCTTCGGGTCATAGGGGAGCCTTTGGGAATCTCGGAGCAAGGAGCCATGAGCATCGCACATACCGATTTTGAGGCTGATCTCGCTCGCGAGCTCAAGTCCGTCGGAGCGAATGAAGCGGAGATAGAGTGCTACATCAAAGGCCTACAACGCGGTGGAGTTGTGGTGTTGGCCGGAGTCGCTGACCAGGAGGCCGACCTCGCCGCCGAAATAATGAATCGGCACGACGCAATTGAGGTTGAGGAACTCAGAGCTTTAGCGCCACATCTTCCAGCAGGGCATGGCGCTCACAGGCACGATATGTCTGCGCAGTATGGACGTTTGCGCTCGGACAGTGGAGGCGGTGCAAGGCTGTTTGTTTGGTAAATTTATTACTTTCCTCATGCAATCTTCAGTTTTGCTGCTGTCGTCCACAGGCCAGGAGAATTACGATGAGTACGTCACAAGGAGCAAAAGGGTTTCACCAACACTCCTCCCCAGAACAACTGGTTGATTCATTAAATGGCGTTTTTGGCAAGCAGCAACTCGGTGTGCGAGCGGTCCACGCAAAGGGCATTAACTTAAAAGGCATTTTTCGTCCGAGCAATTCAGCACGAAGTGTGAGCAGGGCGCCGCACTTTCAAAAAACAAACATCCCGATCGACGTTCGATTTTCGGACTTCACTGGTTTTCCTGCCATTGCCGATACGGATCCACTTGCTTCGCCAAGAGGCATGGCGATCAAGTTTCACCTCCCAGATGGCTCTGATACGGACATCGTTGCTCATTCCTTCAACGGTTTTCCCGTGGCAACCGCAGATGAATTCCGCGAGTTGATGATTGCAATGGCATCCAGTGGGCCTGGGGTCACTAAGCCAACGCCACTTGATTCCGTTTTGACGGCTCATCCGGCCGCAAAGACTTTTCTTGAATCACAGATTCCGCCGCCCGCTAGTTACGCGACGGTTTCGTACTTTGGCGTGAATGCCTTCAAATTCTCGAATGGGGAAGAGAGAATCACTTTTGGGCGGTACCAGATTCGACCAGCGGAAGGTGAACAGTCCTTGCCGCCCGCTGAGGCCAGGAGCGCTCAACCCGACTACCTCCAGAACGAAATCAAAGCTCGCATTCATCACGAACCGGTCAGGTTCAAGCTACTGCTTCAGGTCGCTGAGAAAGGCGATGACCTCGATGACCCGTCCACGGCATGGCCAGACACCCGCATCCAAGTCGAACTCGGGATTCTTGAGATCACGGAAGCAGTATCCGACAATGCAGCTGCCGAACGTAAGTTGCTGTTCTTACCAGGAGCTCTTCCTGCTGGAATCGAGCCTCAGGATCCGATGATCAGCGCACGACAAGAGGCATATCCCGTCTCCTACGGGCGCAGGAGAGAACCAAAAGAAGTGGCCGCGTAGAGCTTACCTTTGCGGAGCGCCGATTGTTAAAAGGCGATAAAACCATTGTGTGCGAATGCTTCGGACCGTCAGTATCTCTGTAGCAAAATTGGTCGAAGTCTTCAGCTTGCCGATTCTGGTCCATCGTATTCCCCTGCACGATCCGCAGATCGGAGAGATGCCTCGGTCTGCGTGACGCGTTCAGAGATGCGTCAGGGAAACGAAACGCGGCTGAAATAAATAGACTTCACGAGCAACTCGGGCGCAAACGTGCCTCCGGGAGGACGAAAAATCCACCTTAGCAGCGCTGATCTCTCGCTCCTCGATGCTGGAGCTATGAGGCTGAGGTGAGCCGAGGACGTGTAAGCCCCTTGCGACTCACTCGTTCGGCCTCTCAGTTACTGCTTTTTCTCCTGCTTCCGGCAGCCGTGACTTTTTCCCTCCGTCAGCTTCCCCGGTAAGGAGAGCGTCCATGTCGGGATAAGCGTAAATCGTCGGCGCGTGGTTCTGCATGAGTCCGCCAGTATCGGCGGTCGGACCGTAGTTGCTATGCAGGTCATGCTCCAGCATGCGCAACATAGCCATCAACTGACCACGATGGTGAGAGGTATGGGCGATCCGTCGCGTCATGACCCATGCGCGGGAACGAGTGACGTTGAAAAACTTCGTGTCTCCCTCCCACCACGATTCGTCCTTGGACTGCAGAGCAGCGAGACGTTTGGCGCTATCTTCAGCATAGCGCCGGATGAAGTTGAGCCGAGTTTCCGGGTTGGGCAGCGGAGGTGCGCCCACATCAACGCCCAACATGCTGATGAACCACCCGTTCTCGCTGACGCACTGATGCACCATATGTTCATGAACGCTGCGTCCCCGGTGGTCTGTGCGGGAGGGGCGCACCGGTAAATCTTCGTCCTTGAATTCGCTCCAGACGCTCATCAGCTTGAGGCGCTCAGTCTCGTACGTATTAATCAAGAAATCGTATCGCATGTAGACTCCTCATTTCAGGCGCAGGCTGTCACTCCCATACCGCAGAGCAGTGAAAGCGGCAGCGCCAGGCGCATTTCTCATCATAGTTTTTGCCAAGAAGCATTACTGTAGTCGGCAGGGCATGGCCCTGAGGGCCTGGCAATCTAGTCTACATCTCACGCAGCTACTATGGCGATTTGCTAAACAACTCCGTATTCGGAGCTTCCATGCGTAGCGAGAAACGGCAGATGCATGAGCTTACACGCGCACGAGGTATCTAAAGATTTCGATCGCCAGTTCGGAGGAATACAGGCCGACACATGGGGCCGCTTACCAAGCTTATTGTGCGACTTGCGACGAGGGTGACGGTCGTACCGCGGGTAACACCCGCCCGCCCAGCTTCGCGAAATCGGGCCGACAGGCTTGAGCATCCAACTCGATATCTATCGAGGCCAAACGTGCTCAGGAACACGGGCAAGATCGTGTTGAAATTGGTGTAAACAGGATAGTTCCCGTTGAACGCGCTGCCGCGGCTCGATAAGACAGAGGAGGACGACACAATGATGAATGTGGCGATTAATGGACTGGGACGGATTGGACGTGCCACGCTGAAAATCCTGAAAGAACACCCGATGCTGAATCTGGTTGCGGTCAACGATCTGATCTCTGCCGACAATCTTGCTTACCTGCTGAAATTCGACTCGGTCTATGGCCGCTGGGACGCGGAGATCGCCATACACGACAAGCAACTGCAAATTAGCAGCAGGAGTTGCAAAGTCCTCAATGAGAGAGAGCCAGCCAAGTTGCCGTGGCGCGAGCTTAATGTAGCGCTTGTGTTCGAATGTACCGGCGTATTCCGCAAATCTGACGACCTTGGCAGGCATATCCAAGCCGGAGCCGAATACGTCATCCTTTCGGCGCCGGCAAAAGAAGAGGACGTGCCGACAGTAGTGCATGGAGTGAATTAGCGGCGCCGGAAAGCGGGTGATTTCATGCGCGAGCTGCACAACCAACTGCATCACTCCCGTGGTGGAGATCATGGGGAGAAGGATCGGTATCCGCAAAGCGGTTATGACGACGATTCACGCTTACACGTCAACCCAGGCGGTCGTCGATTCGGGAAAGCACAATTTTCGCCGCGGGCGAGCCGCTGCGGCTAATTTAGTGCCGGCGACGACGGGAGCGGCGCTTGCGACCACCCGGGCATTGCCAGAATACAAGGGCAAATTTGATGGCTTGGCAGTCCGTGTACCGGTGCCTATTGGTTCACTGGCGGACATGGTCTTCCTCGCCAGCCGCGCCACTTCGGTAGAGGAAATCAAGGGGATCTTCCATGAAGAGGCTTCCAGCCAGAGATATCGCGACGTGGTAGCAGTAACCGAAGATCCGATCGTGTCGTGCGACATTATTCAGCAGAGCTACGCGTCCATTGTGGATGTGAGCACGATCCAGGTGGTGGATGGCGACCTAGTCAAAATCATGAGTTGGTACGACAACGAGTGGGGCTACGCCAGCCAGATGGTGCGAGAAGCAGTTGCTTTGGCAAGAGCTGTTGATCAGCCTGTGGCTGCATAAGCCTCGGTGCGCTTATCGGTTGAACGAGTACACAGGTAAACGGGAAGCTTCCAACCAGGCGCTCCATTGCGCAGCGCCTTCCTGCCGCATGTCGCCTGATTCAGTGAGGCCGGCCAAGAGCAGGTCGAACTACACAAATCCGCCGTAGGGCTGCCGAACAGCAAAACTACGACGATCTTGCCGCAGCCATGCAACAAGCCGATGCTCTTCGCGCGGGTGTCGCGGCGAATTGCCCATCGATCGACCAGTCCGCAGCTTTTCAACTCGGATGTTTGGAACCGGCACAGTTACCTGATCAGTCCGGAAAGGATTAGGCGGGAACGCTGCGTATGCAGCGAGTTATGCAGCGTTCCAGCCAATCGCCGATCTCCTCGCTTAGCGGCTCTTGATGAACTGGATCAGATCGCTCTTCTCATCCGGCGATAGACCGAGGTTGAAGCAGGCGTTGTAGTGGTTGATCACATCCCCGAGGGTCCGGAAACGGCCGTCATGGAAGAAGCCGCGCTTTGACCGCGACCAGAGACCGCTGAGCTGCGGCGTAACGAGCACGCCGGGGTTCAGCCCTCTCGGCCCACGGTCGGCCTGGAATGTGTCGATTTCTCCTTTGGAGTTTTTGAGACAGAGCTCCTCCGGCGTGTGAGAGTTGAAGCCGGCGTCGGTGGCCAGCGGGGGCATGTGGCACCCTGAGCATCCGCCCTTGCCGTTGAAGACCTCCTCACCGCGTTTCGCCGCAGCTCTGTCGAAGCTTCCCGCAGGCGGTGTCGGTGCTTTCAGCGAGAGTTGGTAGTAGTGGAGCGCCGCCAGCTTGCCCGTGACTTGGTCAGGGTTGTGCCGGAGCTTGTTGAAACTGCCCCTGAGTGCCGCCGGGTACTTCGGCTTGTCGGTTTTCGGATCGATGAACTCGAACCGCTTATCGTTGAAGTTGCCGTTGCCGTGCATCTGGAGGTTCGCGACGTAGGCGTTCCAGTAGGTGACGTTGCCGAAGTAGCCCGTCCAGGTGTGGAAGTTCTCGCCGAGGTGGCCGTACGCGCCGGGAATCCTGGTCGCCGCCGACTCGGGCTTGCCGTCGGGCCCGATGAGAGTGTTGCCTTCAGCGTCCTGCTTGAAGCCGATGGCGTCGATGTTGAGTTCAGCGTCGTAGAAGCCGGGCCCCCAACTCAGGAGGACCTTCTTGACCGTGTCGATCGCCGCTGGGTCGTTGGCCCCGAGGACCTGCTGGGCCATCGGCGCCAGGTTGGGCGCGAGCGAGACGATCAGTCCGACGTTCAGATCCTGGTTCGGCCAGCCGTCCAGCCGCTTGCCTATTCCCGGAGCGAACGAGTCGTTGACGGTCGAATGGCAAAGGGCGCAGGTGATGCCGATCGAGCGCAGCGAGTCACCTGAGAAGAAACCCTTTACCCCAACGACCGCGTTCAGCTTAATGAGTGCGAGCGTGGTCGCAGGACTGTCGAGGTCGACCCTGCCGTGCTTGAGGTCCGCCTGCAGTTTCCCCGGGAGGGCGTTGACGTCGACCTTCAGGCCGGCAGCGGTGAGCGCCGTCTTCGGGCTGACGCCGGGCCCGACGCCGCCGAGCGCCGCGCCCTCGATCGCCTTGTGCAACTGAAGTTGGCCGCCCCAGAAGTCTTCGTCGCCGAAGGTGTCGAAGCGGAAGACCTGCTCGCCTTCCCTGAACAGCTGGTTCAGCGCCTTCGCGCACCCTTGGCCGGGCGCGTCGACCGCCTGCGACTGGCAGGCGCCGGGATTATCGTCCCCGGACTTCGCCGCCGAGAAGGCGGAGACACTGCCGTTCGCGATCACGCCCCCCAGCAGGACGAGCCCCCCCACGAGGGCGGAGATGACGGCGAACCTGGCAACACGACTCGCTCGAGACCTCATCTCGCACTCCTCACTTCTGTTCAAGCGTCAGGAAGCAATCGATCTAAACAAAGGGGGCATCGGCGGCGCCTGTGAGCATTCCGACGACGAGGCGAACTCTGTTAGAACGCTCACGCCTAGCCCAGCTCTCCGAGCACCTGCGCGACGGCCTCGTCGCCGGTTCTATCGCGGGGCGCCTCGCGTTCGGGCACTACGTCCCACCGCTGGAGTGTCGAGAACAACTCGTACGGGGCCACTTTGAGGACGTAGCGGCGATGCTGACGATGCAGGAGCCCCTCACGCGCAAAGTCGGCCAGCGCGAGGCTCACGGTCTCGCGAGCCGAGCCGACCATGTCCGCCAATAGCTGGTGCGTAAGCGGAAAGTCGATCCGGATCCCGCCCGGTACGACTCGACCGTATGTCCGGGCGAGCTGGAGAAGCTTTCCGAAGACGCGTTCTGAGTGACGTACATACGCGCAGTTGCGGATCGTCGCCTGACGGTCTCTGACCGCCTCGGCGAGAGCATCGGCGATCGCCTCCGCCACCGAAGGTAGCCCGAGCAAAGCCCTGAGCGCATCGGCTGAGATGATCTGGATCCTCGACGGGGTCAGGGCCTCGAACCGCTCCCCCGGCGCCGGCCGCACAAACAGCATTCCCCGTTGCCCGGTCGCCACGATGATCCGCCGGCTGGCGCGACGGCTATTGCCGTCGTCGTTGCCGCTCCCGTTGCACGTAACGGTGCTGATGACGACGAAGCCGTCCTCGACCGCGACCAAGGCTGCATCGGACTCCGGCGTCACAGCCCACGCCTCCGCCCGCGTCAACGCCACCGATACAGCCCGCCCGGCGACCTCGTCCACCTCGTCGCCGAACTCTGCCAGCACGCTCGCAAAAGCGTGCGCGTCATGCAGGCCGATGGACGCATCCGTGCCGCAGATGTCGCCTGGCGCGTGTCTCTTCGCCATCTCGACCCTCCCATCGCGCAATCGCGCTCACGACTGGGCACCTGCTCAATCAGAGGCGGCAGACAGGCAGATCTTACCTCTCGTCGATCGAATCGCCCGCCCGCCGCCTGATTCCACGACGGGGGCGCTTGCCGCACGTTGTGGATCAGGAGTCGCGCTAGTAGCTAACGGCACGTTCGACGACGGCGGCGAGCTTGTCGCGCACCTTGGCGGCGATCGGCGCGAGTTCGTCGTTGCCGACGATCGAGAGCATCCGGTCAGCGTCTATCGCCGAGATGTGCGTCTGCCCGTCTCGCTGGTAGATGACAGCGTGCCGAGTTGCGGCTCGGCGGAAAGCGCCTGGTGGGCGAGCGGCGGGTTGCAGGCGCCGAAGATCGTGTAGGGCCCTGCTCGACGCCGAGCTTCTCGCGCAGGGTCGCCTGCACGTCGA
>NZ_DASUBE010000144.1:0-11211 GCF_035763405.1 Edaphobacter sp. | reverse complement strand
AGGAATGACATCAAGAAGATTCTGGTAATCGGCTCGGGGCCGATTGTGATTGGGCAGTCGGCTGAGTTCGATTACTCCGGCACGCAGGCGTGCAAGGCGCTCAAGGCCGAGGGGTATGAGGTGGTGCTGATCAACTCGAATCCGGCGTCGATTATGACGGACCCCGAGGTGGCGGACCGCACGTACATTGAGCCGTTGACGGCTGCGTATCTGGAGGAGATTCTCCGCGTCGAAAAGGACCTGATGGACCCGGATGGGACCGGCGCTGGTGGCAAGTTTGCGCTGCTCCCGACGGTGGGCGGGCAGACAGCGTTGAATCTGGCGGTGGAGCTGGCTGATTCCGGCGTGCTCGACAAGCTGGGGGTCGAGCTGATTGGCGCGAAGCTGGAGGCGATCAAGAAGGCCGAAGACCGGCTGCTGTTCAAGGACGCGATGAACAAGATCGGTCTCGACATGCCGCGGTCGGCGCTGGTGAACAACATCCGCGATGGCCTGGAGTTTGCGGGCAAGCTCGGATTTCCGGTGGTCATCCGGCCTTCGTTTACGCTGGGCGGCTCGGGCGGCGGCATCGCGTATAACCGCGAAGAGCTGATGGAGATTTTGGCGCGTGGACTGGACCTTTCGCCGGTGCATGAGTGTCTGCTTGAGGAGAGTGTGCTCGGGTGGAAGGAGTACGAGCTTGAGGTAGTGCGCGACCTGAAGGACAACGTCATCATCATCTGCTCGATTGAGAACTTCGATCCGATGGGCGTGCATACGGGCGACTCGATCACGGTTGCTCCGGCGCAGACGCTGACCGACCGTGAGTATCAGGTGATGCGCGATGCGGCGATTGCGGTGATCCGCGAGATTGGCGTCGAGACCGGCGGCAGCAATGTGCAGTTTGCGGTGAATCCGCTGAACGGGCGCATGACGGTGATTGAGATGAATCCGCGTGTGTCTCGGTCTTCGGCGCTGGCGTCGAAGGCGACGGGATTTCCGATTGCGAAGATCGCGGCGCGGTTGGCTGTTGGCTACACGCTCGACGAGATTCAGAACGACATCACGAAGGCGACGCCTGCGTGTTTCGAGCCGACGATTGACTATGTCGTCGTGAAGATTCCGAAGTGGCAGTTTGAGAAGTTCCCCGGAGCGGACGAGGGTCTGGGGCCGCAGATGAAGTCGGTGGGCGAGGTGATGGCGATTGGCCGCACCTTCAAGGAAGCCTTGATGAAGGCTGTGCGCTCGCTTGAGACCGGCAAGAAGGCCACGGCGGACAACATTGAGCCGCGCCGGTTGACACAGCGGCTGGTGACGCCGCACCCGGACCGGCTGGCTTATGTTCGCTATGCGTTTGAGCAGGGTATGAAAGTGCGCGAGGTCGCGCGCATGACCGGGATGGACCCGTGGTTTCTGCACCAGATGAAGCAGATTACCGACGAGATCAAGGCGATTGGCGCGACGCCGATGGACAAGGTGACGGCGGAACAGTTGCGCGATGCGAAGCGGATGGGCATCTCCGACGAGCGGCTTGCCGCAAACTGGGGCCTGGGTGGAGCGGAGGGCACGGCTGCCGTCCGCGCGCTGCGCAAGAAGCTGAATGTGCAGCCGGTCTACAAGCTGGTGGATACGTGCGCTGCGGAGTTTGAAAGCTATACGCCCTATCTCTATAGCTGCTACGACGAAGAGGACGAGGCAGCGCCGACGGAGCGGAAGAAGGTCATCATTCTGGGCAGCGGGCCGAACCGCATTGGACAGGGAATCGAGTTCGACTACTGCTGCTGCCATGCGGCGTTTGCGCTGCGCGAAGACGGCTACGAGACCATCATGGTGAACTGCAATCCGGAGACGGTCTCGACGGACTACGACACGAGCGACCGGTTGTACTTCGAGCCGCTGACGCTTGAAGATGTGCTCGGGGTGTATGAGCACGAGGCGACGTCAGGCGCGGACATCGGCATGATTGTGCAGTTCGGTGGGCAGACGCCGCTGAATCTTTCGCTACCGCTGAAGAAGGCCGGCGTGCCAATCATCGGGACTTCGCCGGAGTCGATTGATCTGGCCGAAGACCGCAAGCGGTTCGGCAAGCTGATTGAAGAGTTGAAGATTCCGCAGCCCGAGGGGGCGATGGCGACCAGCGTGGAAGAGGCCGTGGCGGGTGCGAATCGCGTGGGCTATCCGGTGCTGGTGCGGCCTTCGTATGTGCTGGGCGGGCGCGCGATGGTGATTGCGTATGACGACGCTGCGGTGGTGCGCTACATGACGACGGCCATCGAATTCTCGCAGGAGCGGCCGGTGCTGATCGACCACTTCCTTGAAGATGCCGTCGAGTGCGATGTGGATGCGTTGTGCGATGGCGAGGATGTTGTGATTGCAGGCATCATGCAGCACATCGAAGAGGCCGGCATCCACTCGGGCGACTCGTCGTGTGTGTTGCCTGCCGTAGATCTTTCCGAAGACGTGCTGCAGACGATTCGCTCGTACACGCGCAAGCTGGCGCGATCGCTGAATGTGATGGGACTGGTGAATATTCAATTTGCCATTCAGCGCGGCAAGGTCTACGTCATCGAGGTCAATCCGCGGGCTTCGCGGACGGTGCCCTATGTGTCGAAGGCGACGGGCGTGCCGCTGGCGAAGATCGCATCGCGCATTATGGTCGGCAAGAAGCTCAAAGAGATGCTGCCGGAGCAGGTGGCGAGTGGACGCGATCTCGATACTGGCGCGCACTACTTCGTGAAGTCGCCGGTGTTTCCGTGGGGCAAGTTCCACGGCGTAGACACGGTGCTTGGGCCGGAGATGAAATCGACCGGCGAGGTGATGGGCGTGGCGGACAACTTTGGCGAGGCGTTTGCCAAGGCGCAGATTGCCGCCGGACAGTTGCTGCCGCTCAAGGGGACGATCTTCCTGAGCGTCAACGACCACGACAAGGAGACGCTGGTGCCGCTGGCGCGGCAGTTCGTCGAGATGGGCTTCCATCTGGTGGCAACAAATGGAACGGCAGTGGCGCTCGAAATGGCGGGCTTGCAGCCGGAGCGTGTTTACAAGGTGAAGGAAGGCCGGCCCAACGTGGTTGACCTGATCAAGGGCGACCGGATTCAGCTCATCATCAACACGCCTCATGGGCAGGACACCTTCTTCGATGAGAAGGCGATTCGGCGGGCAGCGGTGCTCGCACGCATTCCGACGATTACGACGCTGGCTGCGGCGCGGGCCGCGGCTGAGGGCATTGCTGCGTTGCAGCGCGGCACGCTGAGTGTGGCTGCTCTCCAGACGCTTCATGCGGAGCGTGCGGTGGTTGCGGTTTAGGGTTCGAGACCGAACCTTGCGCCGAATGCGTAGCTGACCATGGCGAGCGGGATCCATGCGCCGATGAGCGGGCCGTCGCCGCTCATCAGGCCGCTGCCGTGGCTGAAGGAGAAGAAGGTGCGCCAGATCTTCTCGACCGACCCGCAGTGCTCGCAGAGGCCGACGCCGGTGGGCAGGTCGAGCACCCAGACGCTGACGATGGTGAAGACCACCAGGCCGGAGATCCAGACGTAGCGGGCGGTGCTGTTCCGCTGGAAGCGGCTGATCAGAAGGCCGCCGAACATGGGGACGAGGAAGGCCAGTACGGAGGCCACGACTTTGGGGCCGGGGGAGTTCGGGTCGGGGTGGTTCATCGTCATGACGCCGAGTACACCGCCGAGCAGGACAACAGCGACGAGCGTGTGGGTGAGAAACCAGAGGGCCTCGCGGACGAGGTCACTGATGGAGCGGTCACGCGGTCTGTCGGGCGCGGTGATCATGGGGTTCTCTCACACTGCTTCCATGGCCGTTCTTAGCATATCGGGCCGGAGCGGCGATGAGGTCGGTGTTTCGCGTGTGGGGGGTCACTGTTTTGAGTCGTTTGCGGCTGGTTAGAATAGAGAGATGCTGCTTGAAGGTCTCTATCTGCCCTTGACGACGCCGTTTTCCGCCGACGGACGCCTGAATCTCAGAAAACTGGAACAGAATGTGGAGCGGTACTCGCTTGCGCCCGGCGCGGGGCTGGTGGCGCTGGCGAGGACGGGCGAGCCTTCGATGCTTTCGGACGAGGAGGCACGGCACGTGCTTCGCGGCGTGGCCCATTCTGCCGCGGTGGAAAAGGTGCTGGTCGCTGGAGTCTCGCGGGACAGCGTTGCCGGGACTCTTGAGATGGCGGAGTACGCTGCCGGGCTGAGCTATGATGCGGTTCTGGTGAAGCGGCCGGGCGTGCTTCGGGGCCGTTCGGCGAAAGAGTTGCTTCAGTACTTTCAGATGATTGCGGACCGGTCAGCATTGCCGGTAGCGCTTTGGAGCGAGCCGGACGGGATGCTATCCGGGGAGTTGGTTGCAGAGTTGTCTGGTCATCCAGGTGTGATTGGGATACTGGATGATGGCGCGGATCGTCAGCGGGTTGAAAGGCTGCGGTCGCTGACGGCGGCGGTGAAGCGGGAGGTTACGGTGACTGCGGTATTTGCTGCGGTGACGGGCAGAATGCGGAGGCAACAGGCTGGGGGCGAGTGGGTGTCGGCTCAATCGCTGAGCGCGAAGGCCGGGGTTGCGATGGTTTCGCCGAAGATGGCTGCGCGGACCCGGACGAAGACGGTTGGCTTTCAGATATTGACGGGTGGCGTTGGCGGGGTGCTGGAAGGACTGCGGGGTGGCGCTGTGGGTGCGATGGCGGCGTTTGCGGCCTGTGCTCCGCAGGCGTGCTACGAGGTGCTTGCTGCGTGGAAGGACGGCGACGAGGGGTTGGCTGAAGAGAAGCAACGACGGCTTGGCGAGATTGCCCGGAGGATTGAGGAGCAGCTTGGCGTGCCGGGTATCAAATATGGGTGCGACCTGAACGGCTATTACGGGGGCCCGGCGCGACTTCCATTGCTGCCTTTGACCGGCGCTGAGCGCGGCGAGGTGGAAGAGTTGATGCACGGCATTCGCAACTGACAGCAGACTGTGGTCAGGGGTGGATCCCGACTCTCATAGTCGGGAATGCAATGGCAAATACGTTGCACTCGATTTCACTTGCTCTTCGCCCGGGTCCGTCGTATAACACTCCAACGCGCAACAGTTACAGCCGGATGGCTGTTGGGAATCCGCAACGATACGAGAACTTTGGGCAAGTGAACGGGATGATCTGCCAGGCAGCGATCCTTCGTAGAGTACGCACCTATCTGCTATCCGTATCTGCTTTGACCGTACTGGTTCTTATCGCTGGGCCAGCTTATGCCTCGAAGCAGGACAATGTTCCGGACTGGGTGACGGCGGCTGCGGCGCAAAAACTGCCTGATTATCCGCCTGAGACTAACGCGGTGGTGCTGTTGGACGATACAACCTACACCGTTGCGCCCGATGGCAGCGCGGTGGAGCATTGCCGTCATGTGGTGAAGATTCTTCGTCCGCAGGGCCGGGATGAAGGGATCGTCGCAGTTCCTTTCGACAAGGACACGAAGATCGTCTCGCTGCATGCGTGGAGCATTGGGCCGGATGGTCATCAGTATGCCATCAAGGACAATGAGTTCGCGGAGATGGGTTATCCAGGACAGGGGAACTACTACGAAGATGACAAGATCAAGTCTGTTAGTCCCCCCGGCCGTGACCCTGGAGGTGTGATCGCGTATGAATATGAGCAGCGTACCCGTCCCTATCTGACGGAGTACACGTGGTTTTTTCAGAGCAACATTCCCGGGCTTGCCCAAAGCTTCACGCTGGTGCTGCCGCCCGGTTACACCTTTGGCACCGTCTGGGCCCATCATCCGGAGACCAAGGCGATGGATCTTGAAAACCAGAGATGGCGTTGGGAGATGAACAACGTTCCCGCCATCGATCTTGACCATGTTCGGCTTCGTCCTGCGGAGTTCTCGCTGGTGGGCCGCATGACCGTTCACTACAAAGGCCCGGGCATTGTTTTTCCCACGGACGGCACGTGGCAGAGTATCGGCGAGTGGTATGCGGGGCTCGCGAAAGATCGCCTTGTGGCCACACCGGATATTGCAGCGAAGGCCAGTGAACTGACCGCAGGCAAAACCGATTTTTACGACAAGGCCGAGGCCATCGCTGATTTTGTTCAGCAGCAGGTCCGGTACTTCGTCATTGAACTTGGCATTGGCGGCTACCGGCCGCACTTTGCGGACGACATTTTTCGGAACCGCTACGGCGATTGCAAGGACAAGGCCACGCTGCTGAGCGCGATGCTTTCTGCGGTGGGTATCCACTCCGCGCTGGTGATGGTGGATAGCAGGCGAGGCGTGGTGGATCCCGATGCGCCGTCGATCGTCGGCAACCACATGATTGCGGCTATCGAGATACCCAAAGGCTATGACTCGCCCAGGCTCCACAGCGTGGTCACGGCCAAATCGGGGCAGCGGTATCTCATCTTCGACCCTACGTGGGAGAAGACGCCCTTTGGCCAACTCGAAGACAACCTGCAAGGCGGATACGGCCTTCTGCTTGAAGGGGCCGACAGTCAGATTGTGCAGTTCCCGGTGCTTGCGCCAGACCTGAACACCATCGAACGCACGGCCAATTTCAAGCTTGCGGCGGATGGCTCACTTCAGGGTACGGTCACGGAAAAGCGATTTGGCGATGTGTCGGAAGGTCGTCGCAGTCTCTATACCATGGCTGATGCCAAGGAGCAGTCGCGGTTTCTCAATATGGTTCTGGGTCAGGATTTCAGCGCATTCTCGGTTGCGGACTTCAAGGTGGAGAACGTCGATGCGCTCAACAAGGCCCTTACGACCTCATACGTCATTACTGCAGATCATTATGCAAGGAACATGGGCCCGCTGCTGGTTGTCCGTCCGCGCGTACTTGGTAGCGATGGAATTGAGGTGGATGACAAGCCGCGTCGCTACCCTATCAACCTGCATGAGACGATGCAGGAGACTGACAATTACACGATTACGTTGCCTGAGGGATATACCGCCGATGAGGTGCCTGACGCGGTGGATGTGGACCTGGGCTTTGCTGTCTATCGGAGTTCGAGCACCGTCAAGGACAATGTGTTGCACTACACCCGCACGTATACGGTGCGTCAGGTGACACTGCCGGCGGAGAAGTACGGCGACGTGCGAAAGCTCGCAGGAGTGATTGCGGCCGATGAACAGGCTCGCGCAGTTTTGAAGAAACAGTAGTCTTCAAATTCGAGTTGATAGGAATGCGCCATACAAACGGAAGAAGGAACAACCCATGAACCGGATTTCACGGTACTGCCTCTCTGCCTTGCTCTGCATGTTCACTCTTGCTCTCAACGCGCCGTTTGCCCGCGCAGACAAATGGACTGAGCCGACGCACGAGGAGCTTTCGATGACCTCGCAGCCGCAGGTGCCGGGTGCATCTGCGGTGTATCTGTTCTACGAGGAGACCTCGACGGACGATCTCCACTCATTCAGCGTCTACGCGCGAATCAAGGTGCTGACGGAATCGGGGAAGGACCGCGCCAACGTCGAGATTCAGTATGCTCACTGGCGCGAGGGCGCCAGCTTCACCGTAGATGAGGTTGAAGGCAGGACGATCCACTCCGATGGTACGGTCATTCCTTTTACCGGCAAGCCGTATCAGAAGCTCATTCAGAAAGACCAGGGTGTGAAGGTCATGGCCAAGGTCTTTACGCTTCCTGATGTTCAGGTCGGAAGCATCCTTGAATACCGCTATAACATTCGTTACGACGATGACTACTTCGTTGCGCCGAAGTGGTATATCCAGGGCGACCTCTATACCCGCAAAGCACACTATGTCTGGAGGCCGACGACCCACGACATGGTCAACGAACGTGGGGACATGATCAACACCATTTCATGGTTTCCCATTTTGCCCGTTGACGCGAAGTTACAACAGACAGAACTGCCTGCGAGCGGGATGGAGGGCCCGCACCATGTCTTCGAGCTTACGGTTCAGGATGTTCCGCCCGCACCGCATGATGAGTACATGCCGCCGATTACCAGCCTGACGTATCGCGTGCTGTTTTATTACACGGAATATCGCAACGGCAACGAGTTCTGGGAGAAGGAAGGAAAGTTCTGGGACAAGGCCCGAAACAAGTTCATCGGCCCCGGGCATGAAGTCACCGCAGCGGTTCAGCAGTTGGTCTCTCCGGCAGACACGCAGGACCAGAAGCTGAGAAAGATTTACGCGGCAATCATGCAGATGGAGAACACGAGCTACACACGTGCGCAGACGGTGCAGGAGGACAAGGCGCACGGCCTGAAGGAAGTCCATAACACGGACGATATTCTGGAGCGCAAGCGCGGCAACGACGATCAACTAACGGAACTCTTTGTCGCCATGGCGCGCGCGGCCGGGATGAAGGCTTATGTGGCTGCTGTGACCAATCGCGACAGGAACATCTTCATCAAGAACTTCCTGACCTTGAGCCAGCTCGACGACTATGTCGCCATCGTCAATGTAGATGGGAAAGAGCAGTACTTCGACCCCGGCTCGCGCTACTGCCCATACGGACATCTGGAGTGGAAGCACTCGATGGCGGACGGCATTCGCCAGACGGACAAGGGATCGGATTTCGTCGAGACTCCGGCTGAGCCGTATACCAACTCACGCACGCAGCGCATCGGCGATCTGGTGATGGATGAGCATGGCTCGGTTTCCGGCAGCGTCAAGATGACTTACATAGGATCGCCTGCGCTCTACTGGCGTCAGCTTGCTCTGAATGGTGACGAGACAGGCTTGCGGGAGAATCTGCGCACAAGCGTCGAGCATTTGCTGCCGCAGGGCATGGAGGTCAAGGTCGTCTCGATCGATTACCTCACCGATTACCAGCAGCCTCTGGCGGTCAACTTTTTTGTGAAGGGAAATATCGGAGAGCCTACGGGCAAACGGCTCTTTGTGCCCTCGGATATCTTCGAGTCCAATGCCAAGCCGCGCTTCACCAGCGTAAAGCGCGAGGTGCCGGTTTATTTCGACTATCCTCACATGGTTCAGGATGCTGTACGCATCAAGTATCCCGCGGACTTCGCTGTGGAATCGTCTCCGGCCGCGGACAAGCTCCAGTTCAAAGACTTCGCGCTGTATCACGTGTCGACTGACTCGGCGCCGGGTAGCATCACCTATCGCCGCAGCTTCTCGCTTGGAGAGATCATCTACCTTACGCCGGAGTATGCAGGGCTGCGCGACTTCTTCTCGAAGATGCTGACCAAGGACCAGGAGAACATTGTGCTGACCACGGCTGGTGCTGGCTCGAAGCCAACAACTGCCGCTGCTGCGCCGAAGCCGGCGACTGCTGCGAACTGAGGTTCAAATCCCCGACGCGCCAGTCGGACTGGGCTTGAACGTTTTCCACATAGGTGAAGCCCAGGGCTGGCCGATGCGAAGCGCAGATTCCCTTCGGGAATGAGAACAAAAGAGGCGAGGGCGCAATGTGCGCCGGTTGCTAGCGGCGCGCTGAGGTGGTGACGCCCATGCCGCTGAGGCGGCTGCGGGCCTGCATGGCTTCGGGTGAGTTGGGGAAGCGTTGGATGAGCAGGCGAAGCTCGCGGATGCCGGCGTCGCGCTGCTTGAGCGCGAACAGCGCCTGGCCTTTGTGGAGGCGCGAGACGGGAACCTTGTTGCTGGCCGGGTAGTTGTTGATGACGGCGTCGTAGCTCTTGATGGCCTCGGTGTAGCGGCCGGCGCGGTAGTCGATCTCGGCGCGGTAGTAATAGGAGTTGCCCGAGAGCGGGTTGTCCGGATAGTTCTTGATGACGTCGCCGAACTCGGAGGAGGCGAGCTTGTATTTGGCCGCCATGTAATCGTTGAGCGCGGTCTTATAAAGGTCGTCGGCAGGTGGGGCTGCGGGCGACGCCGGTGACGCGCCTGCGGGGATGGCGGCGGAGGGCTTACCTGAGGTGAGCGGGCTTTCCGTTCCAGGAGGGAGTGCTCCGGTGTTCGCTCCGGCGGGATTGGCGCCCGGGGATCCCTGGCCACCCTGGATGGCTGCGCTGATAGACTGCTGCTGGCTCTGGACGTCACCGACCATCTTTTCGAGATGGTCGAGGCGTGCCTTGAGTTCGTCGAGCGAATCGTTGAGGGACTGAATCTGGCCGGAGATCTGGTCGATCTTGCCGTTCTGCGCGTCCTGCTGGTTTTTGATCTGAAGCTGGATGGCATCCATGCTGGAGGACATTTTGTTGACCGAATCGGCGCTTTGCTGGACGAGGTCCTTCAGCACACCCATGCGCTCGTCGTTGGACTGCTGGAGACGCGCGACGGCGTCCTGAAGCTGCTGCACCTGGACCTGAAGCTGGATGATGTCTTTGTTGGCGGCGCGGGCCTGGGGCGCAGCAAGCGAGACGGCAAGCAGGGCGGCGGTGATGCCGAGAGACTTCGAGGTGCGGGCGAGCAGTGCGTAGCGTGTGGACATGGGCGGCTCGATTTCCTTATGTTCGACTGCCTTCCGGTTCTGGAGGCATTGCTTCAATTATTCAATTAAATGGATGCGGATGACAGGGTAACAGGTTGGGGCGGCGGCTGGGGTTTCCACATTAGGGCGGCGCTTTCTCCACTGGGAAAATGCAAAGGCGGGTTGGTTATGCTTTTCCCGTCGCAAAAAGCGGGATGGATAGGGCACCCGAGCGTTTGTGTTCTTGCTCAACACAAACGCGGGCGGAACCGAAGTTCCGCCCGGTTGCAGGTTGATGTGGATTAGCGGTCGAGCGAGAACTGGTCGCGGCGGTTCTGCTGCCAGCAGCTTTCAGTCTCCTCGGTGCAGAACTGCTTCTCCTTGCCATAGCTGACGACGCGCAGACGGCTGGCCGGGACGCCTGCATCGACGAGCGCGGTGCGGGCGGAGTTGGCGCGGTTTTCGCCGAGGGCCAGGTTGTACTCAGCCGATCCCCGGCTATCGCAGTAGCCGCCGATGACGACCTTGATGGCTGGGTGCGCGTTGAGGTACGCGGCGGCCTGAGTGATGGAGGTCTTGGCGTCGGGGCGCAGGTCGTAGCTGTCGTAGTCGAAGAAGACGTCGGCTACATGAGCGTGGAACTCAGCTTCGGATCCCATGTCGCTCTCGTTCGGGCCGGGCGCGGTGGGCGCGACAGGCACGCGGACAGTGACGCGGACGTTGGCTTCGGTGCTGCCGCCGTCGCCGGTGGCGGTGAGGTGGAAGTTGGTCGAGCTGGAAGGCGTGACGGTCTGGGTGCCGTTGGCCGGGACCGTGCCGATGCCGTCAATGGTGACGGAGTTGGCGTTTTCCGTGCGCCAGTTGAGCACGACGGACTGGCCCTGATCGACGGCGAGCGGGTC
>NZ_DASUBE010000143.1:0-3349 GCF_035763405.1 Edaphobacter sp. | reverse complement strand
ATCACCGCCAGCACTGCCGCCGTTGGGTCCGGCGAGGCCGTATCGCCCGTCGAAGGTGAAGGTGCCGTTGGACTCGTAGATATTGCCGATGTTGAGCTGGTTCTGGACCCACTGACCGCCGAAGACGATCTGGTGTTTGCCGCGGAGCAGGGTGACGTCGTCATCGAAAGCGATAGTGTTGTCGTTGAAGTGGGAGACGGAGTTGGTACCGCCACCGACGTTGAACTTGTTCGAGATGGTCATCTGCAAGCCGTTGGGTACGGCCTGATAGAGATTGACCCCGAGCGTTGCCGCGTTGATGTCGTTGGCTGCATAGCCGCGATTGTTGCGGCGGCGCATGAGGGTGAGGTGCGACGTATTGACCGTGCGGGCGCTGATCGTCCATGCCTCGCCGAATGTCAGGGTCTGGACGCGCTGGAGGTTGCCCGACTGCGTGGTGACGAGGAGGTTGTCGGGAAAGAAGAAGGCCGGAAGCTGATAGCCGTCGATAAAGTAACGAGCGTAAAAGTTGTTTTTGGGGTTGATATTCCAATCAACACGGGTGACAAACTGGTTGTCGGATGTGATGGAGGGGATCGAATAGGAGACCAGGCCGCAGTTGCCTAGATCGATAGCCGGATCGATCTTCGGCAAATAGGAGATCAGCTTCAATGCCTGAGCGTTCCAGGTGGGCGGGCTGGAATATTTGTTGCCCACGAGCTTCGCGCCGGTCAGGGGATCGTACAACTGCACATACTTGCTTGCGCAGGCGCCGGATGGCGTAGTGGTTCCTGCGGGGTGGGTTGCGTCGGGCGCGGGATCGGTGACAGAGAAATCTCCGAGCAGATTGGCGGCTGTGGGAACATGGGCCTGAGTGGAAGCCTGCTTCTTGGTGATGTGTTGCCGTTGGTATCCGGCGAAAGCAAAGAGTCTGTCTTTGATGATGGGGCCGCCGAAGGTTCCGCCAAACGAGTTTTGATGCAGCACATCGGGGGAGGTGGAGTAGAAGTTCGAGGCGTCGATGTAGTTGTTACGGATGAACTCGAAGGCTGAGCCGTGATACTGATTGGTGCCGGAGCGGGTGACGACGTTGACCATGCCGCCGGTGTGCATTCCGTTCTGTGCGCTGAGCCCCGCCGCCTCGACGCTGAACTGACCGACTGCATCCGGGAAGGGGAATGGCAGGTTGCCGTTTGCCATGTAGTCGTTGTTGTCGCCGCCGTCGAGCCGCCACATGGTGGTGTTGCCCATGCCGCCTGCAATGGAGATGGAGACTGTCTGATAGGAGTACTTGGTGCCGGTAAAGTCACCGCCTGGCGCCACGGTAGATGCACCCGAGAGCGTAATGAGATCCGCCATGTGACGGAGGTTCAAGGGCATCGCCGTCATCTCCTGCGAGTCGATGGTCTGCTTGAAGGTGGAATCTTCAGTTTGCAGCGCCAGTCCGTTGGCCTTGACCTCGATCTTTTGCTGGGTCTGGCCTACCTGCATCTTCACGTTGACCGCGATGCTGCTGCCGACTTCGAGCACGATGTGCGTCTGGGTGTAGGTCTGAAAGCCGGTCATGCGGACTTCAACCGAGTAGGTGCCGACCGGGACGTTGGGGAAGGTGTACAGCCCATTACTGTCGCTGACGGCGCTGCGCTGGACGTGGGTAGCAGTTTCGGTGAGCGTGACGGTAGCGCCGGGGATAACTGCTCCGGTCGAGTCGGAGATGGCGCCCTGGATGCTGGCTGTGCCGGCAGCCTGCGCATAGGCAGCCGGGGTGTTGGTGGAGAGCAATAGGGTAAGGGCGGCGGCAAAGGCAACAGCGCCCCTCAGGAACAGGCCTCGAAATTTGGGAGATGACATGATGTGTTTCCTCGCAATGAAATCGGGTTCCACGCTGGATGGATCGTCGTTTTAGGTACATGCGGATTGGTCGTACCGCTTGTGTGGAGGACTATAGGTGGTTGGTTTCCGGGCTGTCAACAGAAATAGTTCCGTGTCTGAACCAGGTGCAGCACAATGGGATAGCTACGCCTGGATGCGTGTCGCGCACAGCTCGTCAAGGGCCAGGGGACTCTCGTTTTACTTTTCTGCGAGCGTCACGCGGGGGATTTGCTGGAGGTCGTTGAGGAAGGTGACGGCGCTCCAAGCTGCCAGCAGCGCGGCAATGGATTCACGCTGATGATGGCCGATTTCGAGTGCGAGCAGGCCGCCGGGGCGAAGCACCTCGTGGGCCTGAGGGATGAGGCGGCGATAGACATCGAGCCCCGTCGCACCGGCAAAGAGCGCCATGGCCGGTTCGTAGTCGCGAACCTGCGGATGGAGCTCGGGCAGGTCGGTTAGCGCGACATAAGGTGGGTTGCTGACGATGGCATCGAAGCCTTGATGGTGGGTAATTGGTTGGGCCAACAGGTCGGATTCGACGAAACGAATGCGATGGGCCAGGCTATGTTCCCGCGCGTTGGATTCGGCAACGGCGAGGGCCTGGGGCGAGAGGTCGAGCGCGGTGATCTCGGCGTGAGGCAGATGCCGGGCAAGTGCAATGGCGATGGCCCCGGAACCGGTGCCGATATCGGCGATACGAAGCGGCCCGGTATGTGCTTTGAAGCGCGCAAGGACCGCCTCGACCAGCAGCTCTGTCTCCGGTCGTGGGATCAGGACGGCCGGGGTGACACGAAAGGTCAGGCCGTAGAACTCTTGTAGCCCGGTGATGTATTGAATCGGCTCATGCTTGAGACGGCGGTCGATGCTCTGGCGAAAGAGCGATTCTTCTTTGGTCTCGAGCGGGCGCGCGGGATTGGCGAGAAACTGCGCGCGGGTGATGCCGAGGGCGTGCAGCAGTAGATGCTCGGCGTCGCGACGAGCGTCGGCACGGAGGTACGAGTCGCCTGAGAGGCGGGCAGCAGCTTCAACGGCAGCTTCGCGGAGGGTCATGGCGGGTGTGGCTGTTCCTTCGAGAGAGGATCGTGACACAAGGAACACAATGCGGGGTTCTTCGCTTCGCTCAGAATGACAAGCTAAAAAATGACTCCCTGAGGATGCCACCTCAAGAACGCTCGTAACAACTATCAGGCTGCGTTAGCGGGCGACGATGCGGATGATGTTGCCGTCCGGGTCGAGCACAGTGAGTATGCTCCCGACTTTGGTGAAGGCGATGTGCTGCTTGCGGAGCAGGTGCTCGGAGCGCGAGAGGCTCTGGGTCTGGAGCGCGATGCGGGCGCGGTTGCCGAGGGTTGCCGCAGGGACAAGCTCGACCTGTTCGCCTGAGTCTCCGGGGAGATGGAAGAGCGTCATGTTGCCAGTGACGGGCTTGAACTCAAGCTGGTTGACGTAGAAGTCGCGCGCTGCGGCTGGGTCTTTGACGGCAAGCGTGACAATCAGC
>NZ_DASUBE010000142.1:0-26985 GCF_035763405.1 Edaphobacter sp. | reverse complement strand
TTGAATACCCAAATTCCACGACTCGCTATAGGGCTGCTGAATCTTCGGATTCAGACCATTCACACCGGGGCCGCCGACAAAGGTGTAATCCGACTGCGAAGCCGTCTCCTGATACTCCGTCGGAGCATAGCCGAGCGGAGGAATAGGCTGGCCCAGCGACAGGCTACCCGGAGCAAACGTTCCCGGCCCGCCTGTATTGTTCGCATTCAGGAAGAAGTCCTGGAAGTAGAACGAACCATAGTCAGAGGCGTTGTTCCAGAAGTACTGACCCGGCTCGGTAAAGCGGCGCAGCGCGAAGCCGCCGCGAATGACCGTCTGGTCGCCGCCGAATAGCGATTTGGCAAACCCGTCGGTGAACTTCGGATTCCACGCGAATCCGAACGCGGGCTGAGGTGTAAGCCTCCACGCCTCATACGGACGAGGATTGGTGGAAAGCACCGGATTCATGCTGCCGGGCAGACGTCCGGGCTGAAAGAGATTGCCGTTGCCGGACGGCCCGTAGATGTCCCCCGGAGAGGCCGAGTGATACGCGCCGGTCAGGTCGTGCTGCGGCACGCCGAAGTCCCAGCGCAGGCCATAGTTCAACGTGAGAGAAGGCGTCACCTTCCAGGAGTCCTCGGCAAACAGGCCAGTCGAGCTGACAAGTTCGTCCAGGTTGTAAGCGCCAATCTTGTGCTCGAACTGCTTGGTTGCCTTGTTATAGGGGAAGGTACCGTTGATGTCCGAGATTCTTCCTGTCAGAACAGCATAAAGTTGTCCTGCCTCGGAGATGGCTGAATCGTCGGCGCCGGGCATGGACGAGGTGGTGAATGCGTTGAGAGCAGGATCGCCGGTAGCAAGTCCAAGATCGTTGTTGTTGTATCCAACCGGCGGGTTCCAGTAGTGGTCCTGCTCACGGTACCACGACACGCCGAAGCTGATGGCGTGAGCGCCATGCTGCCACGTTACCGAGTCCGACGCACTGAGGATGGGATAGAACGTCGAGATCGGAGTCTGATAAGTCAACCCGGACATATTGCCGGCCGCGCCCGGGAAGTTCCAGTTTACGGTTGGTTGTGTGGCATAGAGCGGAGCTGCGTTGTAGGCAAAACTGGTCGCGTTGTACAGATAGCCCAGCTTCAACTGGTTGATGAAGTTGGGGGTCGCAATAAAGTCCATGCCGTAGGAGAGGGTATAGTTCTTCGACTCGTTCCCTGCCACCTGGTTGGCAAAGTCTTTGCCCGGGAATGTTGCCGCCGTGTTGGTTGGCTGAGTTGTGTTGGTCACGAGCATGGACAGATACATCTTTGTCCGCTGGGAGAGATTATAGTCAATCCGTCCGCCGGGGAAGTACTGTGTGACGGCCGAGTTGCTGTTCCATAGAATCTGGTTGAAGTTGGGATCGCCTGAGGGCGTCAAGCCTGCGCCGGTAACGTTCTTATTGATGAGATCGAGCTGCGCCGCGGTAATCGCATTAACCGTGTCGGGCAACGAAGGGTTGCTGCCGTGCGCAAGGCTCAGGACGTTGACCGTGTGGTTTTGGCCATCCGATCCCTGGTAGACGAAGTTACCCTGCTGCGCGGCCGCAGTAAAGACGTTGTTGCTGGCCGAAAAGGACCCCGGCTGTTTGGACATGGCAAAGGAGCCGAAGAAGAAGAGCTTGTCGCGGAAGATGGGGCCGCCCAGGCTGCCGCCAAAGTCATTAAGAATCAGCCTGTTTCTCGGCACCTTTCCCACGTTGTTGCTATAGGTGTTGGCATTCAGGGCCGCGTTGCGGAAGTCTTCGTAAACGCGACCGTGGAAACGATTGCTGCCGCGACGCGAGACGAAGTTCAACTGCGTGCTCGACTGGCCATAGCCCGCGTTCAGGTCAAGCTGGTCGGTCTGCACTGTCATCTGCTCGATGGTCTCAAGACGCGGCGAAACCGAAGGCTGAGTGTTGCCGCCGAACTTCATCCGATTCGGACTGCCAACCACTCCATCGATGTTGCTGCCCTGGTCGGTGGAAGGAAGTCCGTTGAACGTGCCGTTGTAGCCAGCCACAAGGTGCGAGAACGAAGTCAGGTCGCGCCCTTGCAGCGGTAGGTCTTCAATCTGCTTCATATCAACGACCGTGCCGAGAGCATTCGAGCTGGTCTCCAGCAGTGGTGTCGCCAGGCCCGTTACCTCGACTACCGTAGCCACGTCGCCCACTGCAAGGGCGGCGTTGATCGGAGTGACGTGCGCGGCCTGCACCTCGACCGAGGGAAAGACCTTCGTCGCATAACCCTGCATCGAGACCGTCAGCTTGTAGGTGCCGATCGGCAGGTCAACAAAGGTGTAAATGCCCTTGCTCTCGGTCACGCCTTGCCAGGTGCCGTTGGTGCCTGTTTGCACCAGTTCCAGCTTCGCGCCGGGAACCACCGCGCCCGTCGCGTCGGTCGCGCTGACGACGATCTTGCCTTGCGAACCAGTTTGCGCAAAGGCCGGCATGGTGGAGATACCGAGCGCGCAGGCGATCACAAGAGCTACACAGACGAGAAATCTACTGCCTCTAAAACGCATACTGACCTCCGAAAATTCGTGCTTCCATCAGGGACCTCGTTGTTCTGGTGCGATAAGTTCAAGAGCGCGGGATACGCGAGAAAACGTTGCCTTGCGCAGCCGTGCAGTTGGGAACAAGCCCTCTCTTTTGCTGTGACCCACTTTGTACACATTTATGAATTTGTTGTCAATGTATAATTTGCGAAATACTAAAATGCATCCATTTTCATTCACGAAGATGCAACAGCTCGAACGCAATAAGGGGAAGGCTCGCAGCCTCGATCCAGCGAATGAGCCCTAGTCGATCATTTGTTTGCCAGATACTACTGAGTGGCAGTAGGTAGGACAACGTTGAAGAATTGCTCTATTTGTTTTCTATTGCCGGCAAGATAGGCTCCCTGCCACAGATGCATGACTTTAGCGGAAGGGCTTACAACTATAGTTTCGGGAGTACCGTATAAGCCAAATTTTTCAATAACTTCTTTCGACCTGAGGAGATAGACGGGGAATGGCTCACGACGGTCGGCCACATACTGCTTTAGATTAGTTGAATCCACAGAGAGGCCGATAAAGCGAAAGCGGGACATCGCGGCATCATTAACCGCCAGCATATTGCTTTCATTGCGTTTGCACCAGCCGCATAGAGGCGAGAGTATGTACAGGACGGTAGGTCTTTGATCATCCGCGAAGGCGATCGTAAGCTCTCTCCCGTTTACGTCCTCAACCGGGAAGGAAGGTGGAACCGAAGCATTCACCTTAAGCAAAGGATAGGGTCTAGTGTATTTGCCATAGGTTCGTACCTGTTTGGCGAGATATACATTCAGAACCAGAGACGCTATGAGAACAACGCAAAGTGCCGATGTGCCTATATGTTCCTGGAGAATTGAATTCCATGATCTCATGGACTGAAATCTCCTCTGTCGTAAAGCTGACGATGATTTCTATACTGCGCGACCAAATATTTATTCTGATTTGGTCGCGCACAAATAGTCATTGAGGTACGTAGTCGCCGTTAACGCCATAGGAGCACTTGACGCATGAGCCGGCCATACATTGGCCTAGACCATTCGCGCCGGTGCCGTCCTCCGTATTGCAGAAGACGAATAGCGAATATTCAGAGGGCGGAACCGCACCATTTGCTCCGTTGTTACAGTAGTTAGGCTGCGAAGGTTGAGGAGCATAAACTTGGCCGTCAGGGCAATCCCCGGCAGCAGCTCTCACGGCCCTCATTGGCACAAGAATAACGTACGCTGACAAAGCGACTAGCGGCAGACACGTAGCCAGTGACATAGATAGTTTTTGCTTTCGATCCATCTGGTCAACTCCTTTAGGAAAAGTGAAAACTCTACGATTGATCCCGAGCGTTTCTGCTGGCTTCTAGCCTCCGAAACCTCAGGAAAGCATCTTTTCAAATTTCATTGAGTGGCTCTGCTTTTATTGAACCCTATTTTGTACATATTTATGAATTTGTTGTCAATGTATAATTTGACAGGCACCAAATTGCATCCTTTTTCATTCACAAACATGCACGCGGTGGGCTAATCTGAACGGCATCCCAGCCGCATCGAATTCCTCCCTGAGGAGAACTGCATTGGCGGACAGAATCTCATTCCGGATCAGATACTTGCATCCTGCGCTCGCCCTCGGAGTGGCCGTGCTGTCCGTGCTGCCCTCTGCTGCCGAGGCCGCGAAAAAACTCCCCACCGCACCATCGGTCTCCATTCAGCAAACCATCCAGTTGGCAGCCACCGGCCGGTGCAACGAAGCCGTGCCGAGACTCAAACGCGACCTGCCCCGCATCACAGAAAAAGACCTTCGCTACCGCGCCGCCATGGCCCTCACACGCTGCGCCATGGGGATGAACGACGACCAGGACGCAGCCGACTCGCTCCTGCTCCTCAAGCGCGAGTTCCCTGCCGACCCGGAAGTGCTCTACATCGCCACGCACTACTTCTCCGAGATGGGCATGCGTGCCGCGCAGGAGCTCATCGCCAAAGCGCCGACGTCATACCAGGCACAGCGACTCCAGGCCGAGTCGCTCGAGTCCGCAGGCAAAAACACCGAAGCCGCCGCCATCTACAGCAAGATTCTCGCCGACCATCCGAAGACCCCGGGCATTCACTATCGTCTCGGCCAGATCCTCCTTGCTGAAGCAGGAGCCACCGGCTCCACCGACGCGGCGAAGGTGGAGTTCCAGAAGGAGCTTGAAGTCGATCCCGCCAACGCCGCTTCCGAGTTCATCCTCGGCGAGCTGGCCCGCCGCGCCGGACAGTGGGACGAAGCCATTCCGCACTTCACCCGCGCCGCAACGCTCGACGCAGGCTTTGCCGAAGCGTACCTCGCGCTCGGCATGACGCTCAATGCCTCTGGCAAATTCGCCGACGCCGTCAAACCGCTCGAGCATTACGTCGTGCTTGAACCCGGCGACCCGGCAGGACACTATCAGCTCGCCATGTCCTACGCGCGCACCGGCAACAAGGCAGGCTCGACGGAGCAGCTCGCCCTGCAAGCCAAAGCAGCCAGCGCCGCGCAGGCCACCGACACCACCCAGGGTCACTCCGTTCCGCAATAGCATGTACAGGCCCACGCACCGACTCTCGCGCAGAACGTTCCTCCACGCGGCCTCCGCGGCCGCCCTGGGAGCGGCGTCGAAGCCCTCGCTGGCCCATGCGCTGCTCGCTCCGGAAGCATCCGCCGCGCAGCCCGCGTTCGTCGCAGTCTCAGCGGAGAAGAGCGGCATCCACTGGACACACACCGCCGGGCTTTCGCCGCAGATGTATCTGCCCGAGACCGTCGGCCCCGGCTGCGCCTTTCTCGACTACGACAACGACGGCTGGATGGACATCTACCTCGTCAACAGCGGCCCCTGCGACTTCTACAAACCTGCGCATCCCTTGCGCAACGCGCTCTATCGCAACAACCGCGACGGCACTTTCACCGACGTCACGCTCAAAGCCGGCGTCCCCGGCAACGCTTACGGCATGGGCGTCGCCGTCGGCGACTACGACGGCGACGGTCTGCCTGATCTCTACGTCACGCAATATCCAAACAGCATCCTCTACCACAACAACGGCGACGGCACCTTCACCGACGTGACTGCAAAAGCAGGTGTAGCCGCACCCGGCTGGGGCACCAGCGCCGTCTGGTTCGACTACGACAACGATGGACGACTCGACCTCTTCGTCTGCCGCTTCGCCGACTTCGACAAAGCAAAAAACGTCACCTGCGGCCCACCCGGCGCGCGCTTCTACTGCAAGCCCAACGTGTACAAACCGCTCGCCTCGCGCCTGTTTCACAACAACGGCGACGGCACCTTCACCGATGTCAGCGCGGAAACCGGTATTGCCAAAACGCTTGGCAAGGCCTGGGGCGTCGTCGCCGCCGACATCAACAACGACGGCTGGCTCGATCTCTTCGTCGCCAGCGACACCGCACCCAACGCGCTCTTCATCAACAGCAAGGGCCGCTTCAGCGACGTCGGCACACTTGCGGGCGTGGCTTACAGCCCCTTTGGCGTCGCACGCTCCGGCATGGGCGTCGATGCCGCCGACTACAACCAGGACGGCTGGCTCGATCTCTTCGTCGCCAACGTCGATCACGAGTCCTATGCGCTCTACCGCAACAATCACGACGAGACCTTCGACGACGTCTCCATCGCCTCCGGCATCGGCCCCGTCACCACACTGATGAGCGGCTGGGGCCTCAAATTCTTCGACTACAACAACGACGGCAACCTCGACCTCATTCTCTCGAACGGCCACCCCGACACCACCATCGACAGCCACCAGCCCGGTGTCCACTACTTCGAGCCGATGCTGCTGTTTGAAAACAACGGCTCCTCGTGGAAGAACGTCAGCTCCGAATCCGGCCCCATCTTCGCGCAGGACATCGCAGGCCGCGGCCTTGCGCTTGGCGACTTCAACAACGACGGCGCGATCGATGTCCTCGTCGCCGTGAACAACGGCCCGCCTGTGCTGCTGCGCAACACCGCCACCGAAAAAAATCACTGGCTCGGCCTGCGTCTCATCGGCCGCAAAGCCAACATCGACGCCATCGGCGCAAAAGTGATCTATCAGGCAGGCACGCTCAAACGCACCGTCACCAAGGTTGGCGGCGGCAGTTATCTCTCCTCACACGACCCGCGTATCGTCCTCGGCCTCGGCCAGCAGACCAAGCTCGACTGGATCGAGATCCACTGGCCGCAGCCCAGCGGCAAAGTCGAACGCTTCACCTCCCTGCCCGTCGACCGCTACATCACCATCGTCGAAGGACAGGGCAGGTGGACCCAAGTCTGAAGTTCATGCCATTTTTGCAGTGTCATCCTGAGCGGAGCAGACCGCGTTTTTGCGGTCCTTCGTAGTCGAAGGACCCGCGGTTCGAAGTTTCTGCTTATGCAAAACAACCGCGAACTTAGAACCACGTAGCGCCGTCACTCCGCCCGCAGCAGGATCACTCCATGCGGAGGCACCACCGCAGTCGTATACATCCCGCTGAACGTGCCCAGATCCTTCTTCGCCCAGATGTCGTAGAGCTTTACCGAACCGTTCACACCGGCCGTTTTCAAATCGAACGTCATCGTCAGCGGCATCGTCCAGCGATTGAAGATCGCAATCGCCTTGTCCCCATTAGCCAACGGACGCGCCCACACCTCCAGCGGCCCTTCTGCCGCCACGCGATCTCCCTGTCGCCCCAGCTTGTCCTGATCAATCGCAATCACATCGCGGTTGGTCAGAATGGCCAGCGTCTCCGGCGACATCGTCGTCAAGTCGTTTCCCGCAAGCAACGGTGCGGCCAGCATCGCCCACAGACTCATGTGTGTGCGGTACTCATTCTCGTTCATCCCTCCGTTGCCCACCTCCAGCATGTCGGGATCGTTCCAGTGCCCAGGCCCCGCGTATTTACTGAGCCCAGCCTGCGCAAAGCCAATCTCTGACATGCGCGCATAGTTGTCCTCAATATCGCCGCTCGTGCGCCACAGATTCCCGCCTGCATCGGCTCCCCACCGCCACACCGCCTCCCATCCGTACTGGCAAAGACTCAGCACAATCGGTCGCCCTGTACGCGCCAGCGCATCGTGCATCTTCAGATAAACCGTCTCCATCACCTGCTGCGACTTCGCGTGATCATGCCCCGCCTGCTCGCGCAACTCCTTCGTATAGCTGCACAAGTCGTACTTCAGATAGTCGATGCCCCACGAAGCATACGTATCCGCATCCTGCTGCTCATGCCCCAGGCTTCCTTCGTAACCTGCGCACGTCTTCGCTCCCGGCGAAGAGTAAATCCCCAGCTTCAATCCCTTGCTGTGAACATAATCGGCAAGCGCCTTCATGTCGGGAAACTTCGAGTTCGGATGAATGCGCCCCTCAGCATCGCGCGTCCCCTCCCACGTATCGTCGATGTTGATGTAGACGTAGCCCGCATCGCGCATTCCAGACGACACCATCGCATCCGCCTCAGCGCGAATCGTCTTATCGTCCACCTTGTTCGCAAAATGGTTCCAGCTATTCCACCCCATCGGGGGAGTCACGGCAAGCCTGCTCGATGCCCGCGTCTGAGCACCAGCCACGCCATCAAGACCCGCAACCGCCGCGCACCCAATCACAGCAGCAGCAACAACACACTTCATCCACATAGGACTCCTCCATAAATTTGGCCGCATCACCACATCATCAACGCGGCTTAGCCGCTGAGGTGGGTTCTTCTCTTCGCCATCAACGCATCGTATCCAGAGCGTAGCTTATTTCTGCTTCAGCACAACCTCCGTAACCCCATGCTTCAACGGAATCACATACGCCCCCCGCTCCTCACGAAGCGCCTCCGCTGGAGCAAACACGCCAACACCCGCAACCTTCGCAGGCTGTTCAATGCGCAGACGAGCATCAGGAGTGAACTCGGCCGAACCATCGAGCACCAGCTTCACCGAGTGCGTCGCCGGCTCGAACTCAACACTCTTGAACTTGCCCGCATCCAGCGTCAGCCACAACCCAAACGGCGCAAGATAGAGACGGTTGCGGAACGAATCAAGCGGTGTCACCGTAACCGCCGCACCTCGCGCCTTCAGGTTGCCGCCAAAAGCGAGCCAGCCCAGCGCAGGATCGTCTGTCACGTAGGTCGCCGTGTTGAAGGCATGGCCGAAGAAGCCCGAGCCATAATCGCCGCTATATGGATCAAACGCGAGCATGTCTGGAAACGAGTGAAACGCAGCCGAGCCAAATCCCTGCTGGTCGATGTTGCTCAGCTCGCCCATCGTCCCCCCGTAGCCTACGCGCAGCAGATATAGATCAGTCGGATGATCGCGGTACTCGCTCAGTAGAGGAATCGCATTGACACCCGAGCCGTAATGATGCAACTGCCGCTCCAGCCGCTCCACCTTGCCGCCGTAGATAAAGTCCCAGTACCGCCGCGCGCTGCCGTTATATCCCCAGCTCGGAATCGTCGGGTCGTAGCCGAGAATTGCGTCGAGCGTCACCTCCGCCTTGTCCTGATAGCCGAAGTACTTCGTCCACGCATACACCTCTTCCTGCCCTGTCGAATCCCACGGCATCTCGCTGCCAAACGGATACGCTTCGCCCTTCCAGCGGTCCGCGCGTCCATGCATCGCGGCCTCCATCGTGCTTGCGTCGTCGGTCAAACCCTCGCGCTTCAGGTCAAGCAGAATCTGAACAAAGACATCGCCCTCCATCTGACCGAACCGCGTGTAGTACGGCGCATCTTTCATCATCGCCATCGTCGTCTCGTACGCATGATCCAGATACCACTGCCACGGATGGTTCGTCACCAGCCCAGGATGATTCCGCGCCAGCCGATACAGCACCCAGTACGCCGCCGCCACATGCGGATAGTTGAACGAGCGCCCCAAATCCTCCGACTGCTTCTCGTTCCAGCTCGTCCAGCTCTTCCAATTCAAGTCGCTGCGGTAGTAGCCCGGAGGCAACTTGTCCGGCTGATAGTAGAAGAGGCTCTTGCGCACACCATACATGCCCGGCCCATCCTTCATCTGGAGCCCGCCCCACAAAACGTGATCGACAAACTGTTCGTACTTCACGATCTCCGCTTTGTTTGGTTCGCCAAGTTCTTTCATCGCCAGCGCAAGCCAGGACCCGGCGCCAGCCTCATCGCTCAGCCCCGCAATCCACACGCGGCTGTCCTGCGTCACCTGCTGGTTCGTCTGCCGGTCATAGCTGATCGCCGAAGGACTGCGCCCAAAGGGATCTTTCGGATCGACGAACCACTGCTTTGTCGTAAGGAAGTTGCCGAAGTCCGCAACAGCCTCCACCTCAGGCTTGATGACCCGATAGCTGATCGTCTGCAACAATCCGTCTTCATATCGAATGGAGACGCGCGCCTGCCCCCACGTCTTACCGCGCAGCACATAATCCTGCCACCCGCCCGGCGAGGCCGTAGTCTTAGCCACGCTAATCGCACCTGCGGGATCAACCGTAATCGAGCGCACCTTCTCCGGATACTTCAGAAACAGATGCCCCTCAATGTCCTCCGGCAGAATGTATCCCGGCACGCCCACGGCTACCGGCCTGCGGTTCGCAGCCAGCGTCTTTTCTATATCGCGGATCGAATCAGACAGCAGAAATTGCACGCCGAATACGCGCGTCTCACCAGGCTTCAGCGTAATCGTCGTCGCTACGTTCCACGGCTTGGCGTTCTTCCATTCGTTCTGTTGATACGCCCCACTCGCCGCCATCCACTCGTAGAAACCCTCGAAGGTCATACTGCGCTGCGTCGGATCGTTGAAGATCTCAACCTTGTGATCAGGTCCGCGATGATTCAGGATCGGACGATACGCCTCAAACGGAGTCTTTCCCTCGGGCGTCACCACCAGCGCCGGGCCATGGCCATTCAGGCGCGTCACCTGCAGATAGCCCGCGTCCTCTCCTATATAAGGATCATAAAAACTGCACGTTTCGTGTGCCTGCGCCAGCGTTCGCTCGCTGATGATGTTGTTGAACACCATCGGAATCCCCAGCGAACCAATCTCCACCGGCTGGCTGCTCTTGTTCGTAATCGAGAACTGCAGACCAAACTTTCCGTTCGTCACTGTCCACGAACGAACGACGCGCAACGGAATATCCGCACCAAGCGTCGGCGCCAGGTCCGCCGCAGCCAACACATTGCCGGACGTCGCCAGCGGCGTCACCGGATGCCGCGCATACGCCGAAGAATAATCCTTCCACTGCCCCGTCGCGTCCGTGCGCAGCCGCAGGTCGATGTCACCCAGGTGGTAGTAACCATCCTGTGACCGCTCCACCAGCCTGTCGCCCGGCGTGAAGTCGAATCCATTCGCACCCTTCGGCTTCAGCGCCGCCATTGTCTCCGACGACTTCACCAGCGTCACGTCGAAGCCCGGCGTGTCGAGCGTCACATATCCGTCAGCAAGCATCGGCCCCGGAGTTGGCGGGGTTCTTGGCCTGCGTTGCCCCACAGCAGGAAGCACAAGTCCAAAGACCGCAAACAGCACCATCACACGGCGAAGGCAAACGAACTCAGCACAAATCAAACGCTCTCTCAAAGGGTTCCTCATTTCATAGGTTGTACCGATGTCAAATGCAATGTCATTGCAGCACGGTAGCTTTTGGTTGTCATTCTGAGCGTAGCGAAGACTCCCCGCATCTTCCCTTAGTTGCATGGAGTCGTATATCAAGAACCATCACCACACCTAGCTATACTGCGCCACCACTTCAAAGTTCTTCTGATCTCCCGTTGCAATCACGATCGTGTCATTCTGTGGTCCGCTCGCCTGCATCGCCTTGCCATTCGCCGTAATCGTGTGCAGCGTGTTGTGCTGCGGCAGCCGAAATTTAATATGCAACACCCTCGGCCCATCACCCTCCTCAGGCAACATCACCGACGCCACAATGCGGTTGCCGTCCTTCGCCCTCATGCGAAAGCTGACACGGCCCCACCGCGTTGGCGCTTCTTCAATCCCAATCTCCTGTCCTGAAACCAGCCACTCTCTCGGCAGACCCTTGCCCAGATACAGACGATCCTCATCGGAATCTTCCAGCACCAGCATCCACCGCACCAGCAGCGGAATCGTCTGCTGCGCGGGAATACAAAATAATGCTGTGCCGCCGCCGATGCCCGACACCTCACCCGCCGTCCAGCTTCCCCGCGTGTGATCGTGATACCGATGCGCATACAGAAACAGCAGATACTCCTCCACGCGATCCAGCCGCAACAACTGCTGCGCATATCCATACGAGATAAACCCGAGGATCGCGCGATCATGCACATTGGGCCTTCCCACATTGGCAACGACACCCATCGTCGTCGCGCCGTACGCACGCATACAGTTGATCACCAGGCCAGCCAGCTCCGGCGGAAGCACGTCAGCCTGCAACAACTCCGCGTACGCACGATGCGGCCACTGCTGCGGACTCGGATGCTCCTCGGCCATCGACTCCCGAAACGTCAGCTTCGCCCCGGGCAGCGGCCCAATATACGGCGGAGTCATATCGTGACGCACATTCTTCTGCACGCTCCCCACCAGCGTGTGCGAAAGCCGCTGGCTATGCCTCACCCATTCGCCTGCCTGTTTCTCCATGCCCGCATTTGCCTTGTCGCGATTCAGCATCCGCCATGTGCGCGCCAGGTCCTTTAACCCGCGCGCCGCAAATGCACTGTTCGCAAAATAAGGCTGCCACCACGTCATCGGCGTGCGCATCAGGCACGAGTCAGACTCGTTCCAACCATGAATCAAACCATAGCCCGGATCATCCGGCGCAAGCCGCAGACTCTCATCATGCAGCGTTGTCAGCACCGCAGCAGTCGCTTCAAACTTCGCCTGATGCTTCAAAAAAAGTTCGCGGTCGTGCGTGTAGTTGAAGTACCGCGCAATCAGCGAGAGCATCAGCCCATACTGGCCCGTCTCCGGACCGCGCATGTTGACCATGCCCTTCGCATCCACGAAGTCCGAGTAATAGTTGTCGAGCACATCGCGCGCCATCTCGAACCGCCCCCACTCCAGGTTCGTATAAAGCGCGCTGGTAAAGATGTCCTGAAACCCATCGTACTCCGAGCCATAGTAATCGCGGTCCACCGCGCCGTACTTCGGATACACGCCTCCCGGCCGCACCATCTGCTCCTTCACAAACGCATAGCGCGACATGTCCACCCACGACTTCTCCGGCAACAGCACAGGAACCGCATCGTGCATCTGCCGGTCCCAGTACATGCTGAACTCAAGCAGCGCCCGGTAAAACTCATCCGGCGCAGGGTCTTCGCGCGCAGGCGGATACGCAGGATAGCTATACCCAAACTCCACCTTCGTCATCTTCCCGTCTTCCACATGCGCCGTGCGATGCCACGTCTGAACAATGAACCTGTCCTTTGCCGCAACATCTCCAAAGACAATCGTCTCGTAGTAAGCCGTCTCCGAAACCGGCATCGCCGTTCGCGCTGCAGGCATCCACCCGCCCAACAGTCCCTCGTAGCGTTTTGCAATCAACTCCCCACTCAAATCCGGAAACGACTGCACCGGATGGTACGTCCGCGTGTTGCCGCCCGGATAGACCGGCATCGTGTCCTCACACTCCCGCGTGCCGACAAACGTGTCCCACCTCGCCCGCCCAAACGCACCCTCACCATGCACAGACCCTTGCGGCGGCGCAGCCGTCCGCACTCGCTCCGGATCGGGATCACCATGCTTGAGCAACTCATCCGCCAGCAGGTCCGGCCCCGCCATGCCGATGTCGCTCATCTTCAACCCGAGATACGGCGTGCCTTCCGCAAACGCCGCCTCGGCACTCTTCGTCAACACACGGCTGCTTCCACTCGACGAAAGAAACGTAATCGCGCCGTCGCGGACCCGCAGATCCTCATAAACCCGCCACGTCTCCGCACCGCGTTCGAAGCTGCAAAGCAGCGTATGCCCTTCGACCTGACGATCTCCCGTCGCGTGCCGCTGCGATCCTGCGCCGCCGTTCCTCGCAGCCGGCTCAGCGTCTCCCAGCTGCGCCAGGCCGGGCAAACCGTTCATGCCAGCCGTAGCAATCGTCATGCCTTTCAGAAATCCGCGCCTGTCCATATACACTCCGCTACTTCGATGGCTCCGCCGCGCCCAGAGGATTCGGCCCATAGAACTTCCAATTCGTCGTGAAGTCGCGCGTCAGCTTCTGGTGCGTCAACACCGCGCGCAGCATCTCAATCGGCATCGAGTTCTCGTGCAGCACCGCGTCGTTGAACTGTCGATCCGTCATCTTGCCCGAATCAACCAGCTCCTTGTGCAACTCGCGGAACTGGAGCGCACCCATCAGATATGCAGACTGATACAGCGGTCCTACTGATCCATCAAACGAGCGCCGCACCTCAGCCGTCGCATTGTCCGGCTCATGACCCACATCTTTAATCAGAAAATCGACGCACTGCTGCGGTGTCCACTGCCCCAGATGAAACTTCATCGTGAAGAGCACACGTGCCGAGCGATGCATTCTCCAGAACAGCGCCCCCACCTTCTCCTCCGGAGTCGCGTCAAAGCCCTTGTTCCAGAAGATCATCTCCCAATAGAACGCATTGCCCTCCGTCCAGAACGGCGTATCGAACGCGCGCCGATACGGGTGATACCGCTGCCCCATATACCACTGCAAAAAGTGGCCGGGGATCATCTCATGAAACGCCGTAGCGTGCGACATCGGAATGTTGTTCCCGCGCATCGACATCTCGCGCTGGTCGTAGGTCATCGTGTCGGTCGGGAACGAGATGCTGATAATCGAGCCTCCGGTAAAGAACGGATTCACCAGTTGCCGCTGCGGCGTCATCATCTCCATCCGCCACGTCTCCTTGGCCAGCGGCGGCACCGTCACCAGATCGTTCTTGTCCACAAAGTCGATGCCCTGCGTCACCAGCTTGCGAATCTCCTCCGGCTGTTCGCCCGGCTCCACGTGCATCGTCTTCACTTTTTCCAGCGCCTTGTGCCAGTCGTTGCCGTAGCCCATCTCGTTCGAAGCCTGAAGCATCTGCTTCATGCACCAGTCCATCTCCGTCTGGGCAATCGCAATCAGCTCCTCCGGCGTATACGGAATCATGTTGTCCTTCAACTCCGCGATCAGCGCATCGCGCCCCACCGGGTCTCCGATAATCGTCGTCTTGTCGTCAGCGGAGATCCCGATGATCTTCTCCTTCAAAAACGCCGAGTAGCCCTGCAGCGACTTGTCCGCCGCCTTATAAGGCCCATCCACCCACCACGTAAACTCCGGATCGTATCCATTCGAAAAATCGAACCAATCCCTCAACGCTCCGCGCAGGTTCTCCACCTGACGCACCGCGCGGTTCGCCACCGCCTTGCTCACGGTGCTGCCAGCCTGCTTCTGCGCCAGCAACTGCTTCTCCGTCGCGGCAATCTGCTTCACCATCTCCGACAACTGCCCTGCCGCCTGCTCCGCGTTCGGCTTCTGCATCAGGCGCTGGCCATCGTTCAAGTCGATAATCGTCTTCTCAAACGGGAGCAGCGGCGCCATCTCCTCCGCCTGCTTCTTTCGGATGGCAAGCTGATGCTGGTCCGACTGGATGCGATTGCGCAGCAGCAGATAATCCACCTGGTCTTCTTCCGACATCGCATCGAAGTTCAACTTCTCCAGCAACGCAAGCTGGTTCGCGTAGAACGTTTCAAAGCGATTCATCCTCGCCGGATCAAGCGGCAGATCGTAGCTCCGCATCAACCCACGCTCATCAGCCGAAAACTGCTCCACCACCGAGCGCATCTGGCTCCCCTGCACAGCCGCCGTCCGTGCCGCCGCCGCGCACACGCGACACGGCAGCAAAATTGCCGCCATCATCACCGCACCTGCCAGACCTCGTGCCACTCCCTTTGCCATGCCTGTCCCAGTCTTCACGCCCTGCCTCCGAAAACGATTTCTCTCTCGCCGCCATCCTCGCATGTCATTCTGGACACACACGAAATTAGCCGCGACGTGACGGATGAGTTTATATCACGATATATTTAGAGTTGTATACATTTTAGGATTTATATATCATCTCCCAGAAGAGAATCTTGAATGAGTAGTTGTCTTGAAAGGACGCGACTTGAGAGTCTGCTGAAAAAAATCTTACGGTTGCTTTTGGGGATTAGCGTAGGGCTTCAGCCCCACGAAAAAGCCGGCAATATCCAGGGGCTTTAGCTCCGGGCCTTCCTTCCAGTCAACTCAACCACTTCTCACCAACCTCTAAGCCACCTGCGCTGGACACCTTGCTTCAACCCATGCCATCGCTGAACGCAGCCAGACCAACATCACCATCGAGGAGAACCAATGAACTGGGCCGGAGTAATGCCTGCAATGACCACCCCCTTCGACAGCAATGGTGCTGTCGATCACGCCTTTCTCGCGCAGCACGCCGCCTGGCTGCTGGGCAACGGATGCACCGGCCTCGTCGTGCTGGGCTCGCTCGGCGAAGGCGCGACGCTCGAATATGACGAAAAGGTCGAAGCCCTCAAGACCGTTATCCGCGCCGCCAAGGGCAAAGCGCCCGTCGTCGCGGCCATCTCGTCGCTCTCCACCGCAGCCTCGGTCAAGCTGGCCAAACACGCCGAACAGCTCGGCTGCGAAGGCCTCCTCGTGCTGCCGCCCTACGTCTACAGCACCGACTGGCGCGAGATGAAGCAGCACGTCTCCGCCATCATCGCCGCGACCAGACTCTCCTGCATGATCTACAACAACCCCGTCTCCTACGGCACCGACTTCGTGCCCGAGCAGATCGCCGAGCTTGCCGCCGAGCACGCCAACCTGCACGCCGTCAAAGAGTCCAGCACCGACGTGCGCCGCGTCTCCGCCATTCGCGCCCTGCTCGGCAATCGCCTCGAAGTCTTCGTCGGCGTCGATGACGCCATCTACGAAGGCGTCGCCGCAGGCGCAACGGGTTGGATCGCCGGCCTCGTCAACGCCTTCCCCGCCGAGTCGGTCGAGCTCTTCAACCTCGCCCGCGCGCGCAAACTCGACGAAGCCTTCGACCTCTACCGCTGGTTCCTCCCGCTGCTCCGCATGGACACCGTACCCAAGCTCGTCCAACTCATCAAATGGGTGCAGGGCCAGCGCGGGGTAGGCTCAGCCAACGTCCGCGCACCGCGACTGGAGATCGTCGGGGCCGAACTGGCCGAAGCGCAGCAGGTCCTCCGCACGGCACTCGCAAATCGTCCTAAGATTAATGAGGTTCCCATCTCCAACTTCAAGGGTGCATAAATGACCGACGGCCGCGCACAGGCAGCAGTTGAACTTCACGGACGTTCGCTCATCGGCGGCACGTTCGCCACCGAAGGCGCTGACGCCTTCCGCGGCTTCTCGCCCTCCAATGGCCGGGAGCTTGAGCCCACCTATCTCTCCGCCCGCCCCGCAGATATAGAGCGCGCGGTCACGCTGGCTGTCGAGGCCGCGCCGTTCCTCGCCTCAAGCACAGGCAAAGACCGCGCCCGCCTCCTCCGCCGCATCGCCGACGGCTTCGACCAATCCGCTGAAGCCCTTATCGACCGCGCCAATCAGGAAACCGCCCTGCCGCGCCCACGCCTCACCGGCGAAGTCGCCCGCACCAGCAACCAGCTTCGCCTCTTCGCCGTCGTCGTCGAAGAAGGCTCGTGGGTCATGGCGCGCATCGACACAGCCGATCCCGCGCGCACGCCTCCCAAACCCGACGTTCGCTCCATGCTGCGTCCGCTCGGCCCGGTCGCCGTCTTCGGCGCAAGCAACTTCCCGCTCGCCTTCTCTGTCGCAGGCGGAGACACCGCCTCCGCGCTCGCCGCAGGCAATCCCGTCATCGTCAAAGCCCACCCCGCGCATCCCGGCACCAGCGAACTCGCAGGCCAGGTCATCGCCGAAGCCGTCGCCGAGTGCGGTTTCCCCGCGGGCACCTTCTCGCTGCTCTTCGACTCCGGCCACACCGTCGGCGCCGCGCTCGTCCGCCATCCGCACATCAAGGCCGTCGGCTTCACCGGCTCCTTCCGCGGAGGCCGCGCCCTCATGGACCTCGCCGCCAAACGCCCCGAACCCATCCCCGTCTACGCCGAGATGGGCAGCGCCAACCCTGTCTTCATTCTTCCCCACGCCCTCGCCGAGCGCACCGAGCAACTCGCCACCGGCCTCCACGGCTCCTTCACCCTCGGCGGCGGCCAGTTCTGCACCAAACCCGGTCTCGTCTTCGTACCCCAGGCAGCCTCCGATTTCTCAGACAAGCTCCGCACACTCACGGAGCAAGGCCCGGCCTTCTCGCTGCTCACCGGCGGCATCGCCTCGCTCTACGACAAACAAGTCGCCGAACGCGCTACGCTCCGAACCGCGTCTGGCACAAAGGCCAGCGAAGGTTTCAGCGCGCAAACAGCCCTGCTCGAAACCACCTACCCAGCCTTCGCCTCCGACCCTAATCTCGCAGACGAAGTCTTCGGCCCCACCACGCTGCTCATCCACTGCGCCAGCGCCGCCCAGATGCTCGAAGCCGCGCGCTCGCTCGAAGGCCACCTGACCGCCACCATCCTCGGCACCGAAGAAGACCTTAGCCAAAACGCGGAACTTCTGCGCGTATTAGAAACCAAGGCCGGCCGTGTCATCTTCAACGCCTTCCCCACAGGAGTCGAAGTCTGCCACGCCATGGTCCACGGCGGCCCCTATCCCGCCACCTCCGACGGCCGCTCGACCTCTGTCGGCAGCCAGGCCATCTTCCGCTTTGCACGTCCGGTAGCCTACCAGGGCCTGCCGCAGTCCGCACTCCCCACAGCCCTGCGCGACGACAATCCAGAAAAGATCCTGCGTCTCTGGAACGGCGCCTGGACGCAGCCCAAATAACCTCACACCAAACGCCTGTCATCCTTCCACGCTGCGGGAGGACCCGCTTTTCTTTCGAGCCATCATCCACACCACGTCATCTCGACTGGAGACGGCGTTTTTGCCGCCGCAGTGGAGAGCCCCCGTATTTCCCTCCCCGCCACCCAAAACAACCCTTTCATAATTCTTACTTTCGTTATATTACGTTTCGGTGATACCATTCGACATACTCAAATCCCTACAGGGAGCATCCATGTCCAAACCTGCCTTCCTCCACAAGCCCTCGAAAGCTGCGTCCCTCCGCCCGTTGCCAACCATCGCGATCGTCCTGCTCGCCGCAACAACAGCGGCCGTCACCGCGCAGCAGCCCGGCCGAGCCAACGCAACAGCACGCGGAGATAGCTATACCCTCAGCAACACCGTACTCGACGCAACGTGGACACTCAGCCAGGGACACATCACCGGCCTCACCTTCACCGACAAGCTGCACCGCCGCACCATCCACGTACCCTCCCCGTTTGCCGTCCTATTAAAAGACGGCTTCGTCGATAAAGCCGCCGACTTCCACACCGACGGCAAGCCCGAGCGCAAAGAACTCACCGCAGACGCAAGTGCATCCCGCTACTCCGACCGCGTCCCCGGCATCGAGTTCGACACCCCACTCGTCAACGCCGACGGCTCCCTCCACGCCACCTGGTCTGTCGTCCTCCGCGACGGCTCCAACTACCTCCGCCAGGTCCTCACCCTCACAGCAGGCCCGGCAGACGAAGCCATCACGCGCGTCCAGCTCATCGACGTCACCCTCCCCGGAGCCGAAGTCGATGGCTCGGTCAAAGGCTCGCCCATCGTCGCAGGCGACCTCTTCCTCGGCTTCGAGCATCCGCTCTCCGAAAGCAAAGTCACCTTCAACCGCGCCACCGCATACATCGACCGTGAGCTTCCGCTCAAAGCCACCCAGTCCGTCACCTATTCGTCGGTCATCGGTGTAGCGCGCACCGGCCAGCTCCGCCGCGACTTCCTCGCCTACATCGAGCGCGAGCGCGCGCACCCCTACCGCACCTTCCTGCACTACAACTCCTGGTACGATCTCGGCTACTTCACTCCCTACGATGAAGCCGGCGCGCTCGACCGCATCAACTTCTTCGGCCGCGAGCTGCACGACAAGCGCGGCGTCACCCTCGACAGCTTCCTCTTCGACGACGGCTGGGACAACCACTCCTCGCTCTGGGACTTCAACCAAGGCTTCCCCGACGGCTTCACCAACGTGCGCAAGGCCGCGGAAAAATACGGCGCCGACCCCGGCGTATGGATGTCGCCCTGGGGCGGCTACTCCAGGCCCAAACAGGAGCGCATCGCCTACGGCAAATCGCAAGGCTACGAGATCGTCGATAACGGCTACGCCCTCTCCGGGCCAAAATACTACGACCGCTTCCAGCAAGTCTGCCTCGACATGATTAAGAAGTACGGCGTCAACCAGTTCAAGTTCGACGGCACCGGCAACGCCGAATCCGTCTTCAAGGGCAGCGCCTTCGACAGCGACTTCGCCGCCGCCATCCACCTCATCGGCGTCCTCCGCCAGGCCAAGCCCGACATCTACATCAACCTCACCACCGGCACCTATCCCTCCCCGTTCTGGCTCATGACCGCCGACTCCATCTGGCGCGGCGGCTACGACGACTCCACCGCCGGCGTCGGCACCTACCGCGAACGCTGGATCACCTACCGCGACGCCGACACCTACGACGAAGTCGTCAAACGCGGCCCGCTCTATCCGCTCAACTCCCTCATGCTGCACGGCCTCATCTACGCCCAGCACCACCGCCACCTCAACGCCGATCCCTCGAACGACTTCCGCAACGAGATTCGCTCCTACTTCGGCACCGGCACACAGCTACAGGAGATGTACATCACCCCGTCGCTCCTCTCGCAGCAAAACTGGGACGACCTCGCCGAAGCCGCCAAGTGGTCGCGCTCCAACGCTGACGTGCTTAAAGACACGCACTGGGTAGGCGGTGATCCAGCATGGCTCGAAGTCTACGGCTGGGCCTCCTGGTCGCCAAAGAAAGCCATCCTTGTCCTGCGCAACCCCAGCGACAAGCCGCAAACCATCTCCATCGACCCGCAAAAAGCCTTCGAGCTACCCACAGGTGCAGCCCGAACCTTCTCCGCGCACAGCCCATGGAAAGACGATGCCTCGCAACCATCCATCGCGCTGCAAGCAGGCACACCGCACATCTTCCACCTCGCCCCATTCCAGGTCCTGACCCTCAACGCCACACCAACAAAGTAGCCTCCTCATCCCCCAGGCAGTCCCTTCTTTTTGTTGTCATTCCCGAAGGGAATCTGCGTCTCGCAGGGTGCCGTGCCTTCGGCGCGGCCCCATCGCGGCATGGGTGAGAACGTATAGCCCCTTTGCATTTCCATTCCGCAGCGAAGCGGAGGAATCTGCTTTTGTCCCTGCGCCCTACTCAAACCCACGATTCCAACTCGCAATCACCCGTGTCTCGCGCTCCCACCCCAGCACGCTCAAACTCCCAGTCCCAAGCACCAGAAGCCGCCCATCCACAGCAGGCAACCCAACCCATCGCGCCGCCAGAATCCGCAACAGGTGCGCATGAGCAAACAGCGCAACCTTCCCACCTGAAGGCGAGGCAGCCACAGCACGAGCAATCACCCCATCAGCCCGCGCCCCGACCTGCTCCACCGTCTCCCCATCCACAATTTCATCCTTCCAAACCGACCACCCCGGCGCGTCCTTCCGAATCTCCGCCGTAGTCCGCCCTTCGTAGACACCGTAATCCCACTCCTTCAACCCCGCATCCACAACGGCCACATTACCAAATCCCGCGATTGCGCACGTCTCCCGCGCCCGCTGCATCGGACTCACCAACACCGCATCAAACTTCACTCCCGCCAGAAAATCCCGCAACTCTTCCGCCCGCCGTCGCCCATGCGCTGTCAGAGCAATGTCCGTCCGCGAAGTATGCGCCCCACCCGCGCTCCACTCCGTCTCTCCATGTCGCACCAGCCACAACTCAGTCCCTGCACTCATTCCGAATCCTCCACACAATTTCTTCTATCTTATGTGTAATGGACTTCCAGCTTTCCACCCACTACAAGCCCCAGGGCGACCAGCCCCGCGCCATCCGCGAACTCATCTCCGGCATCCACGCCGGCGAGAAGGACCAGGTCCTGCTCGGCGTCACCGGCTCCGGCAAGACCTTCACCATGGCCAAGATCATCGAGGAGCTGCAGCGCCCCGCGCTCATCCTCGCACACAACAAGACGCTCGCCGCGCAGCTCTACCACGAGTTCAAGGGCTTTTTCCCGAACAACGCCGTCGAGTACTTCGTCTCCTACTACGACTACTACCAGCCCGAAGCCTACATCCCCGCCGGCGACCTCTTCATCGAAAAAGAAGCGACCATCAATGAAGAATTAGACAAGCTCCGCCTCTCGGCCACGCGCAGCCTTTTCGAGCGCCGAGACGCCATCATCGTCAGCTCAGTCAGTTGCATCTACGGCCTCGGCTCGCCCGAAGCCTACTATGGCATGTTGCTCCTGCTCGAAAAGGGCCAGCGCATCAAACGCGAAGACATCACCCGTCGCCTCGTCGAAATCCTCTACGACCGCAACGATGTCGACTTCCGCCGCGGCACCTTCCGCGTCCGCGGCGACATCATCGAAATCTACCCCACCTACGACGAGAACGCCTACCGCATCGAGCTCTTCGGCGACGAGATCGACTCCCTCTCCCAGATCGACCCACTCTTCGGCACCGTCCGCCAGAAATACTCGCGCCTGCCGATCTATCCAAAATCCCACTACGTAGTCCAGCCCGAGCGCAAAACCAGCGCCATCGCCTCCATCCTCGAAGAGCTCGCCGAGTGGGAGACGCAGCTCGAACGCGAAGGCCGCCTCGTCGAATCCCAGCGCATCCACCAACGCACGCGCTTCGACCTCGAGATGATCAAGTCCGTCGGCTACTGCCACGGCATCGAAAACTACTCGCGCCACATGTCCGGCCGTCTCCCCGGCGAGCCGCCACCCACGCTCCTCGACTACTTCCCCAACGACTACCTCCTCTTCATCGACGAGTCGCACGTCACCGTCCCACAACTCCACGGCATGTGGCACGGCGACCGCAGCCGCAAACAAAACCTCGTCGATTACGGCTTCCGCCTGCCCAGCGCCATGGACAACCGCCCACTCCGCTTCGAGGAATTCGAAACCCGCACCGGCCAGATCGTCTACGTCTCCGCCACACCCGGCCCCTACGAACTCACCAAATCCGCCGGCGTAGTCGTCGAGCAGATCATCCGCCCCACCGGCCTCATCGACCCCACCGTAGAAATCCGCCCCGTCAAAGGCCAGATCGACGACTTACTAGCCGAGATCCGCGACCGCGCCGCAAAAAATCAGCGCGTCTTAGTAACTACACTTACCAAGCGCATGGCCGAAGACCTGGCCAGTTACTACACCGAAGTAGGCGTCCGCTGCCGCTACATGCACTCCGAGATAGAAACCCTCGAACGCATCAAGCTCCTCCGCGACCTCCGCAAAGGCGAGTACGACGTCCTCATCGGCATCAACCTCCTCCGCGAAGGCCTCGATCTTCCGGAGGTGTCGTTGGTAGCAATATTGGATGCCGACAAAGAAGGCTTCCTCCGCAGCCAGGGCTCACTCATCCAGACCATCGGCCGAGCCGCGCGCCACATCGAAGGCCGCGCCATCCTCTACGCCGACAAGATGACCGACTCCATGCAGCGCGCCATCGACGAAACCAATCGCCGCCGCGAAATTCAGGAAGCCTACAACGAAGAAAACGGCATCACGCCCCACTCCGTCATCCGCGCCACCGAGATGTCGCTGGCCGGCATCCTCAAAGCCGACTACGCCGACCTCACCGAAGAGACAGGCGACATGCCCGACTTCGCCACCCAGCAGGAACTCGACACCTACATCAACAAACTAGAATCCGACATGCGCGAAGCCGCCAAAAAATTTGAATTCGAAAAAGCCGCCAAACTACGCGACACCGTCAAAGAACTCCGCACCAAAGAATTCCTCTTCAGCTAAAGGCTCATATCCGCAGATACGTTGTCATTCTGAGCGCAGCGAAGAATCCCTGTATTTTGCTTGTGGCTGCGCAGGAGCTTGATTCAAGGAACGCTGCATCCATAAAGAATCCCTAAAAAGCGCCAAAGGCGCGCCCTATACCAGCCTGGGGCGCAGCCCCAGGTAGAGTGCAACCCCAAACCCAGAGGGCTGAAAGCCCGACCCATAAATCCATCACACTCACAGAGCCTCTTCAGGCCCAAGCCTCGCTCCAGCCAAACATCACCGTAGCCGACACGAAGCCGCCAAACCTCTCACCAAAAATCCTCTTTTCGTAACATATTCGAATGGTGTAGTATTCGGTCCGCCAGCACTATGACTATATCTCTCGAATTTCAGAAGCGTATTCAATTACCTCGTGAGCTGACCGACGAATCGGTCAAAGAAGTTCTCGATGGTATTCCGAAATCTCCTGGTATCTACATTTTTGGCCGCATGTTCGGAAAGAGTTTCAGGGCCCTGTATGTTGGCCAAGCAAAAAATCTACGTGGAAGAATTAAGCAGCAGATGAATAATCTAAGCCTAATGTCCTACATTAAGGACGCACGAAACGGACACCGGGTGATTTGGATAGGCTTGCTTAATGCGCACGGAAACTCTGATCAGAACAAGCGCCTTAAGATTGCAGAGCGTGCCCTACTTCGACACTATGTATCGGTAGGAGATGACCTGCACAATAAGAATGGCGTAAAGGTAAAGCGACATGAGATTAGGCTGTCCGGAAAACATCCGAAGAGAATATCTAAATTATTTGTTGAACCATAGCTTAGGGCGGGTGGCCCCCCCTTGGATTTTCAAACCAATCACCATCGTTCAGGTGCCCCATCCTTGGCGTAGCGAAGGGTGGAAGTAAACCGCCGGGTGCCCCACATCTCGATTCTGAGATGTGGGTTCGCAGGACGCGCAGCAGCCCGACTCCAGCCGCCAAAATATGTGGAACTCTATTGTTTCTATGCCTACTTTTCCGTACTCTAGACCCATGGAAGTCCACCTCACCTCCGACCAGCAAGCCCTCGCACGCCGCGCCATCGAAAGCGGCCGGTTGCACCGCGAGGAAGACGCCGTGCAGGAGGCTCTCGGTCTATGGGAAGAGCGCGAGCGTCAGCGCATTGCATTCCTGGCAACCCTCGACGAAGCGCGAATTTCTCTCGCTGACGGCAAGGGCCATCCCATCACGCAGGAATCCATGCGAGAACTGGCGGAAGCCGTGAAGCAGCGTGGCCGCGCTCGCCTCGCAAACGAACTGGCCTCGTCCCGCTAATGGCGCATCGCGTTGCCATTCGTGCAGAGATTGATCTCGACGACATCTGGTATTACATCGCCAAAGAAAGCTCAAGCATCGAGATCGCCGACCACCTCGTAGACTCCATCACAAACAGATTCTTCCTCCTTGCCAAATACCCCTACCTCGGCCGCAGCCGCGATCACGAATTCGGCTCGGGCATCCGCAGTTTTCCCATCGGGGAGTACGTCGTCCTCTACGCCGTCGAAGGCACGGAAGTCCTCATCCTTCGTGTCGTCCATGGCCATCGAGACATTGATGCCCTATTCGGAAATGAACCTACCTGACGTTCTCAACTACAAAATCGGCGTATTGAAATCCGCAATAAACTGAATCCCCGGCACATCCAACCCCGACAACTGCTTATCCCCAGTCAGAAACAAATCAATCCCCGCCGAAGCCGCCGACGCGAGATGAATCGAATCCGCCACCTTCAGCTTGTTGACAGCCCGCAATCTGCTGAAGGGCGTCACGGCTCCAGCATCAAACGGCAGATACGAAAACCCCATCTCCTTCATCGTCTGCTGAATCCGTATCGCCTTGTCCGGAGAATTCACCGCACCAGCCATCACTTCACCAAAAGCAAGAAAGCTTGTGTGGAGCGAATCTCCGCGTTCATACGCTCGCTGCAAAAGATGCTGGACTCGCTTCGAATAGGCCGGATTCCCCTCAAGCAGATAAACAAAGAGCATGGAGTCCCAAAAGATCTTGCTCAAGCCGCATCCTCCTCATCCGATCTGATCCACCGGACAAACGCCTCCGCGCCACCATGCTCCTTCAACTCTTCCTTGAGCAGCCCTCGCAAAGACTCCGCCAACCGCTTCGCCCGTACCGCTGCATCTTCAACCTCGCCAGCTCCTTCAGAAACTGTCCTTCGCTCGCCGAGACCATTTTCGACTGCACGATAATGTACAACGACAGTCGTACTCAACTTGGAAGGAGGCCCATCCACAGCCGTAATTTCAAGCCCGTTGTCCCGGAGGAACTTTGCCGAACGAAGCGCATTGCACACCTGAGGCGTATTGTTCGGGGGAAATCCCAGCGGAACCAGATCATCCAGCACATTGCGCACCTTGATCTCGAACGACGTCCGGCCTGCGCGCAATGCAGGTGCGACATACCGATCCCTTGCCACAGTACGAACCTGGTCACTGAACTTGTGCGCTCTCATGACTCCCCCATCAACAGACAGTCTAAACTGTCTAAATAAACAGTAGGCATCCGGGCATGAGTTGTCAAGCACACCGCGGCGCCTCGCTCACCACATCGAGAGGACCCACTACCCCACCTTCACCGGCACCAACCCATGCTTCAGCATCACCGCCGCCATTGCCTTCACATCCGGAGGCCCGCCACCCGCCAGCAGCCCCCGAATCTCCCGAAAGTACTCGGCCCCCAGCACCCCCGGAGTGATCGTGCAAAGCACCCTGGCCGGCTCGTCGAACGGGTTCGTAAACGCATGCACCTTGCCGCGCTCAATCCACACCAGGTCCCCCGCCCCCACGTCGAGAGTCTCGCCCTCCAGCGTGAACTTCAGCCTCCCGCTCACTCCATATCCCGATTCATCGAACCCCACATGATGATGCGGAACCGGCATCCCCGCTCTCGGCGCCACCGTCATCTCAAACATCGTCACTCCCGACCCGCTCGTCGGCCCATCAATCAGAAACCGCAGCACAATCCCACCCAGCCGAATCTCCTCTGCCTCCACCACGCCGCCTGTCACACTCATCGCACACTCTCCTTTCTGGATTCAGGTCCCAAGAAAGATACCACCCTTCCCCGTCTCGACCCGGCACGAAAATCCCGCTCACGATAAAATCCCCCCATGAACGACTTCATCCCCAAAGCCCCCACACAAAAGATCGGCGGACTCGGCCCCAAGGCTGCCCGGCTCCAGGCTCTCCGCGAAAAAGCCGCCAAGCTCAACGACAAGGCCAAATCCACCCACGCCGACGCAGGCCCCTCCGCGAAAGCCAACAAGGCTCCCACCAAGAAGACCGCCTTCCAGCGCAAAGCCACCTAGAATCATCCGCCTGCAACGATTCCCACAATCAGGACCTTGACTCGCCCTCTATAATGAACTTATAGAACCAAATCAAAGCCCGGCCACCTGCCGGGCTTTTGCATTCACAGGCGAAGTCCGAACCTAACCCCTTTAGAACATGGACTTTGAGTACTTAACCTGGGGGAGGGCCCCCTCGAACCACACGAATCTCTTACTTCCAACCCAATAGCCTGATACCCTGCTCCGCGTGAAGCTCCTCAAGCGAATCCTGCTCTTCGCCTCAGCCATCGTCTTCACCTACGTGCTCGTGCTCTACGGCA
>NZ_DASUBE010000141.1:0-6642 GCF_035763405.1 Edaphobacter sp. | reverse complement strand
TTTGGAGGCGCGGGTCGGGATCGAACCGACGCATAAAGGTTTTGCAGACCTCTCCCTTACCACTTGGGTACCGCGCCTCGCGGGTGGGCTTTCGACTCCGAGCCCGGCTGAGAAACCCTTCAGCCCGGTTGCTTTGTTGTAGGTGAAGTGTACAGCAGGCAGGGATTTTTGGAGCGGGAGACCGGGGTCGAACCGGCGACATCTTCCTTGGCAAGGAAGCACTCTACCACTGAGCTACTCCCGCTCTCTCAAGTATAAGTATAGCGGCCTCCACACATCGGGTCAAACACGGTGGAGACATGCGCACCGTCTGTCTGCTTCGTGTCCAAGTAGCCGCCGAGACCAAACCTGCATCTCACCTGCTGGAGAAGTTTTACTCGGGATCCGAGAGGGTACGGATGGGGATGGGGCAGATGCGGACAATGCCATTGGCATCACCCGCCTGGGAGCATGCAGAGCACTGGCAGGCGTTGCTGGATACCTCCGGCGAAGGCATCTGGGGGCTCGACCTAGAGGGTAGATGCACCTTTGTGAACCGCGTGGCGGCGAGCGCGCTGGGTTTTCGCGCTGAAGAATTGCTTGGCGTCGATCTTCACGAACTGGTGCATCGGCACCCTGCGCGCGGAGCGCGCACAGAGTGTCCCATCTACGAGATTTTTCGCGGCAACAGGCCCGCGCGTCAGCTTGCCGATACGTTTTTTCGTAAGGACGGCAGCCCGCTCGCCGTGGCCTTGTCGTCGGAACCGATTACTGTTGAAGGAAGAGTGCGCGGAGTCGCAGTCGCGCTTCGTGATGTTACGCGGTCGCGCCAACAGGATGAGGCGTTGCGCAAGCTGGAAAAGCAGGCAGCCGTCGGACAGCTGGCCTCCTCCATCGCGCACGAGATCAATAACCCGCTGGAGTCTATCACCAACCTGCTCTATCTGATCCGGCAGACGGAGACGATGTCTGATGTGCAGGAGTATGCGCGGCTAGCTCAGGACGAGTTGGCCCGCGTCACGGCCATCACGCTGCAGACGTTGCGTTTTCATCGCCAGTACAGCCGTCCGGTCGAAGTGGATTTGGCCGAGTTGCTCAATGCGGTCATTGTGCTTTACACGGGGCGCCTGTTGGTGCGCGGAGTCACCGTAGAACTGAAGCTCGAAGATGCGCCGAAGATATTCTGCATCGAGGGCGAGATTCGCCAGGTGGTCAACAATCTGGTTCGCAACGCGCTCGACGCCATCAGCGAGGGCGGCCGCCTGTTTGTCCGGCTCCACGTGCAGCGAGACTGGCGCACCGGCGCGCGAGGCGTGCGTCTGATCGTTGCGGACAACGGCGAGGGCATCGTCGCGAGCATCCTGCCGCATCTCTTCGAGCCATTTCAGACGACGAAGGAGTTGACTGGCACGGGACTTGGTCTGTGGGTCAGTAAAGGCATTGTCGAAAAGCACGGAGGACGCATTGCCTTCCGCACACGCGGAGAAGGAGGTGATGTGCCGGACAGGCACGGAACAGTCTTTGCGGTATGGCTGCCTGTGGCCCCGGCTGCGTCAGTCTGAGTCCGAGGGCAGATGAATGGGGATGCGCGGGCCGGCGAGAAGGTCGCGCCGTTTGCGCACAATGTGCGGCGTCACCAGCAGAATCAGTTCGGAGGTGTCCTTTTCGGCGGCTTTGTCAGCGATCGCTGTCTGAAATCCGGGTAGCTCGCCAAGCCCTGGCAAGCCGCTGATCGCCGCGGACTCCGACCGTGTGAGCGTGCTGACGAGCATCGCTGTCTGGCCGTCGGGTACGGTCACGGTGGAGACGAACGCGCGGTTGTTCAGCACTGGGATGTTGTTTGCCGAGCTTCCCGCGAGCGATTCGATCTTCAGGTCGAGCTGCATGGCAATTTCACCCGACTTCTGTACGGTGGGAACGGCCTTGAGGGTGAGGCCGAGGTCTTCATACTGGATCTGCGGAATCGTGACCTGCGTGCCAAGCTGCGCCAGCAGCTTCGAGGCGGGCACGCCGTTGACGTTGATGCCGGCCAGCGCCGAGGCAGCACCGGCAACACCATTGGTGTAGCTGGCCGTCGTGATCGGGTAGCGGGTGCCGATGCGGAAGGTCGCGGTTTCGCGGTCGTTGATCCGCACCTGAATGTCGTCGAGCCCGCGCGTATCGCTTGAGTTGAGAGCAAGATGAAACGCGGCGCCCTGATTTTCGGTGACGCCCATCGTCGTCAGTCCGCCGCCGAAGAGGCCGATCGTGTTCGAGACCAGCGTGCTCTGCACCAGGCCCGAGGCGATCAGCGCCAGCGCGATGGTCACGTTGCTGGCGTTGGCCGGGACCAGCCCCTGCGCGATGGCCTGATTGACCAGCTCGCGGTTCTGATTCACGATCTGCTGCGCTTCGCTGGCAACGCTGAAGATGCCAATCTGCTGCGGCGTCTGCCCGCCGATATTGCGCTGGCGTGTCGTATCGACGGCGTAGAGGCGCAGGTCGATCATCACTTCGCTGGTGTCGTCCATCAGGCCGGCGAGTGTCAGGTTCACGGCCTTCAGCGTGTCCTGGGGCGCGCGCAGCACCAGGTTGCCGGAGTTCTTTTCGACGGTAAGCTGCTTGACCTCGAACACCTGGCGAATCACATTGCCGAGAGAGTCCATGGCCTCGTTGGACATTCCGGGAACATAGATCGTCTCCTCAAGCTGACGCTCGTATCGCTGGCGGTTATCCGGCGTGTCGTTGGCAATGATGACGCTGGTGGGATCAAGCGGCACGGCGAAGGCGTGCATCATCTGGAGCAGGATCGGCGCGGCCTGCGCGTAGGCTACGTTGTCCAGCACGAAGCGCAGGTCTTGATGCTGGACTGAGTCGTCAAAGGTGGCACGGATGCCATAGCTCTGGAGCACCTTGCGGGCCACATCCTCGGCGTTCGAGTGCAGATGAAAGCTCTGGACGCTCTTGTTGGGCTGGAGTTCGATGGGACCGGCCAACTCGGGACCGCTCCGTAGCCATGGCTCGATCTCCGGGCGGAAGACGCGCTCCAGGGCGCCCTCGTTGAGACGCTCCTGAACCAGGGCATTTTCTGGATCGAGCTGCCGCGCCTGGGCGAGCAGGGCATTGGCCTTTTCTTTCTGCCCCAGCAGTCGCGCTTTGCCTGCCTGCTGCACCAGGTCGGTGACGCGCTCCTGATGGGCCAGGGCGGCTGCCTGTGCGTAGTCGTGGTTGCCGGGGTTCAGCTTGGCTGCCTTCGTGAATTGCTCTTCGGCGCCCTCTAGGTCTTTGCGTTCGAGCAGCCGCGCTCCGGCAAGATAGGCGTCTTCTGCCTGCTGTCGCTGGGCTCGGCTGAGAGTCTCGTTGATGGGCTTCGTCTTCGCAGTGTCAGCGGACGACTGACTTGACGGCCGGTTTTGTGAGGGTTGAGTAGGAGGTGTCTGGGCGAGCGTGGCCATGGAGAAGCTCGCCAGAGCGAGCGCGGCAGTGCATCGTGTAAGGGTAGAGGCGCGCGGCTGGGCGGGGAGCTTCATCTACTGCAAGGTTAGACGGAGACGGAGGGCTGGCGCGGGTTAAAGTACCCTGCGCCTTTGGTGGGAGCGTGCCTCAAGAGGTTCCTAGCGCGCGCTGGCGATGCTCTGGATGCGGGGGCGTTCGCTGGCGACCGGACGCCGCATTCCATTGCGGATCTGGGCCGTGTTCATGTCCAGCTCGGCGAGCGTGCGGCTCAGCGTATTGCGGTGCATGCCCAGCTCTTCGGCGGCCTTGCACTGGTTTCCTTTGTGGTGCGAGAGGACTTCCAGAATGTAGCGCTTCTTGAACTGGCGAACCGCTTCCGTATACGGAATGCCCGCGCTGTGCATTTGAGAGATGAGACCGTCCATTTCGCGCTTCAAAGGTTTTTCCTCACTGGCGGCCTCTTCAGCGGGCCACATTTTTATTCTGACCCTATTTTAGCGGTTTGATCCAATCCGGCGCATTGTGCTTGAGCTTCGCCGCGCCGTCCACAATTCGCTCGCGCAGCTCGTGGGGCACAACGAAGGATACCGCATGAGCACCCGTAAGGAAATAGGAAGATAAACGGGAGTTGGCCGCCCACTTCGACTGGGGGAAAAATGCTGCCGCCGTCATCAAAACCACCACCCCAATCAGGCACCCCCTGAGAAACCCAAAAGCCGCCCCCATCAGCCGGTCGAGGAACCCCAGTCCGATGGCGTGGGCTGTACGATGCAGCCCTTTGCCTAGCAGGGTTGCCACCACCGCGACGGCGACCAAAATCAGCAGGAATGCCGTAATCTGGGCAATCTCCGGCGTCGAGATGAAACGCGCAAGCGGCGCGGCGAGTCGCATGTAGTTCCAGGCCGCCAGTAGCAGCCCGCTAATCAGCCCTCCCAGCGCAAACAACTCCAGCAGAAAGCCCCGCACGAAGGCCAGGATGGTTGAGTAGGCGAGGATGGCAATCAGTACCCAGTCAAAAGGGGTCATGGTGTCTCGCTGTCGGCAAGGCTGGTGCGGCCTGTGATGAGGTGGAATGCCTCCATATACTTCTCGCGCGTGCGGGCGACGACCTCGTCGGGCAGCGAAGGCGCGGGGGCCTGCTTGTTCCAGCGGATCGACTCCAGATAGTCGCGCACGTACTGCTTGTCGAACGATGGCTGCGCCCCGCCTGGGCGGTAGCCATCCGCAGGCCAGTAGCGCGAGGAGTCCGGCGTGAGCACCTCGTCGGCCAGGATGGTCTTGCCGCCCAGCGAGCCGAACTCGAACTTTGTGTCGGCCAGGATCAGGCCCTTGCTAGCCGCGTGACGGCTGGCCTTTTCGTAAATCGCCAATGTCAGGGCCTTCAACTCTTCGGCCTTCTCCCGGCCAATCGTCGCGGCCATCTGTTCGAAGGAGATGTTCTCGTCGTGGCCCACATTATTTTTGGCCGCCGGTGTGAAGATGGGCTCGGGCAGCCGGTCGGACTCGCGCAGCCCCGCAGGCAGATGGATGCCGCAGACCGCGCCGGTCTTCTGGTAGTCCTTCCAGCCCGAGCCGGAGAGGTATCCGCGCACAACGCACTCGATGGGAAACATCTCCGCGCGCCGCACGACCATGCTGCGGCCTCCGAGTTGTGTCGCATAGGGCTGGAGTGCGGCAGGGAAGTCGCGGACAGCGGCCGAGACGAGGTGGTTCGGAACCACGTCTGCCAGGAAGTCGAACCAGAAGCACGAAAGCTGCGTCAGGATGCGGCCTTTGTCCGGGACGCCGCTGCCGAGCACGTGGTCGAACGCGGAGATGCGGTCGGTGGCTACAAACAGAAGCCGTCCCTCGTCGAGCGCGTAGATGTCGCGCACCTTGCCGCGCGCGGTCAAAGGAAGGCTGCCAAGATCGGTTTGTAAAAGAGCCTGGTTCATTTGGAGGAAGCTGTCACTTTCTTGTGTCGAATAAGGTGGAAAATTGGCCGGTAGAGCGGCAACACAATGGACCGCGCCGAGTCCGGTCCCAGCCTGGGCGAGGCCGGACAGACCATCAGGACGTTTCTCTGGTCAGGCTGAAGAACAGCGTAAGCTGCCCAGGCGTCGCACTGCGCGCCGTAATAACGAGCGGACAGAAGGCTGCGGCGCACGAACGGCAACCATCGCGGCTGGTAGTAGATGGTCAGGTCCGTGCCCGAAACATCAGGAGCGCCCGGCCCCCAGAGAACACGCTCACTCACGATATTGCCGCCGATGCGAGACTTAATTGTGGGTGGAATGCCAAAGAGCGTTGAGAGCGGAAGAAAAATGCTGGATGAAAGCACTGGCACAATCAGAACGACGGCGATGATGCCAGTCAACCACAGCGGCCTGAGCCGCGTAAACATGATCATCAAAAAGATGTAGCTCAGAATACATAGCCAGTAGAGTACGTGATTGAGTTGGAGCGAGGGGGCACTCCACTTCGTTACAAAACCAATCCCGACGACAGCAGGAACAATCACCGCACAGGACGCCATCAGCTTTCTGAGCCATCCGGGAATGCGCAGCCAGAAGATGCGGATGAGAACCATCACTGCCGAGAGGCTCGCGAGAAGACCGAATGTGAGCTGCACACCCATGACTTTTAGCTTAGAGGCGTTTCGCCAAAAGCGGGACGAAAAATCTCCGGCACAATAAAAAGCGGCAGGGCGACGAGAACGTTCCGCCCTGCCTGCGCAAAACCAAATCCGTTATCAGGCCACGGCGCGCCGGTTGTCGCCGGAGTCGCGGCGCGTGAGGTTCACGCTCACGATCTTCGAGACACCCGGCTCCTGCATGGTTACGCCGTAGATGACGTCAGCCTGGCCCATCGTCCGCTTGCTGTGCGTGATGACCACGAACTGCGTATTCGCGCTCATGTCGTGGATGAGCTTGGCGAAGCGGCCCACGTTGGTCTCGTCGAGCGGCGCATCCACCTCGTCCAGGATGCAGAATGGCGCAGGCTGATATTGGAAAATGCCGACCAGCAGCGCAAGCGCCGTCAGAGCTTTCTCGCCGCCCGAGAGCAGCAGGATGTTCTGGAGCTTTTTGCCCGGAGGCGAGGCCATGATGTCGATACCGCTCTCCGCCGTGTTCTCCTCGTCCGTCAGTTTCATCGAAGCCTGCCCGCCGCCGAAGAGCTTGGTGAACGTCAGCGAGAAGTTCTCGTTGATGACTTTGAACGCCTCGTCGAACTTCGTCCGCGAGATCT
>NZ_DASUBE010000140.1:0-18836 GCF_035763405.1 Edaphobacter sp. | reverse complement strand
TCTTTGAGGACGTCGAGGTAGAGCGCGCTGAGGTCTGTGTTCGTGAATTCGTTGAGGGCGTGGTAGGCGCGGTGGAATTCGAATTCGTCGTAGGCTTTGAGGATTTTTTCTGTTACCTGCGCGAGTCTGGCCAGGATGTATTGGTCCAGCGGTTCGAGCTTTGCGAAGTCCTGCACGGCGTTTGTGGCGGGGTCGAAGTCGTGCAGGTTGCCGAGCAGAAAGCGGAGGGTGTTGCGCAGCTTGCGGTAGTTGTCGCTGACGCGCTGCATGAGGTTTTCGCTGGCGGCTACGTCTTCGCGGAAGTCGACCGAGGCGACCCAGAGGCGGACGATCTCGCCGCCGAGACGTTTGGCGATGTCTACGGGATCGACGCCGTTGCCGAGTGATTTCGAGAAGGCGCGGCCTTGTTCGTCGAGCGTCCAGCCGCTGGTGGCGACCATCTTGTAGGGGGCGATGCCGCGCATTCCTACGGAGCAGAGCAGCGAGGAGTGGAACCAGCCGCGGTGCTGGTCGCCGCCTTCGGTGTAGAGGTCGGCAGGGTAGCGGAGTTCGTCGGGTTCCTGTTCGAGGACTGCGTGCCAGCTTGCTCCGGACTCGAACCAGACGTCGAGGATGTCCATCTCTTTGCGGAACTCTTCGTGGCCGCAGGCGCAGGCTGTGCCCTTGGGCAGAAGCTCGGGCGCTTCGTGCGTGTACCAGGCGTCGGCGCCTTCTTTGTGGAAGAGCTCGACGATGCTTTTGTTGATGGCTTTGTCGTTGAGCGGCGTACCGCACTTTTCGCAGAGGAAGACGGCGATGGGAACGCCCCAGATGCGCTGGCGCGAGATGCACCAGTCGGGGCGGGTGGCGATCATGTTGGAGATGCGCTCTTCGCCCCAGGCGGGGTCCCACTTTACTTTCTCGATCTCGTCGAGGGCGCGCTGGCGGAAGGTTTCGGGGTTCGTGCCCGAGAGATCAGACCGCAGGTCCTTCGACTCCGCGGCTTCGCCGCTCCGCTCAGGATGACAACTATTTTCTGATTCGGCGGGCATGGGGGTTTCCATGCCGATGAACCATTGCTCGGTGGCGCGGACGATGACGGGGTTGTGGCAGCGCCAGCAGTGCGGGTAGGAGTGCTGGAACTCGGTCGCGCTTAAGAGTGCGCCTTTGTCGCGGAGGACTTCGATGATGGTGGGGTTCGATTTGAAGACGGTCTGGTCTTCGTAGGGCTGTGCGGTGTGGCCTCCGTGCTGCGCGGTGTGGCGGTGGCGGCCAGCGTTGTCTACGTACTGGACTTCGGGCAGGTTATAGCGCTTGCCGGTGTAGAAGTCCTCTACGCCGTGGGCTGGCGCGGTGTGGACGGCTCCGGTGCCTTGTTCGGCGGTGACATAGGGCGCGACGACGCCGAGGACCTGGCGATCGAGGAAGGGATGCTGGAAGGTGGTGTGTTCGAGCGCGGAGCCTTTGAAGCGGGCGATTTCAGTGGCATCAAGCTTGCAGGCTTCGGCGGTCTGTTTGGCCAGGTCAGCGAGGACGATGTATGTGGCGCCGTCGGAGTTTTTGAGCGCGACGTAGTCCATCTCCGGGTTGAAGGCTACGGCGAGGGACGCGGGGAGCGTCCAGGGGGTGGTGGTCCAGATGATGGTGTAGACGTTCTGACCACCCAGCTCTGGTGAGATTGCGGCTGGGTCGCTCGTCAGCTTGTAGCGGACGTAGACGCTGGGGCTGGTGTGCTGCTCGTACTCGACCTCGGCTTCGGCGAGGGCGGTGCGGTCGTGGATGCACCAGTAGACCGGCTTGAGGCCCTTGTAGACGAAGCCTTTCTCGAAGAAGTCGTAGAAGGTCTCGACGATGGCAGCCTCGTACTTGAGCGACATAGTGAGGTATGGGTCGCGCCAGCGGCCGAAGACGCCGATGCGCTCGAACTGGCTGCGCTGGAGATCGACGTACTTCTGGGCGTACTCGCGGCAGGCGCGGCGGACGGCGATGGGGGCCATCTCGAGCTTTTTGCGCCCGAGTTGCTCGTCCACTTTGATCTCAATGGGGAGGCCGTGGCAGTCCCAGCCGGGGACGTAAGGGGCGTCGAAGCCGGCCATGGTCTTGGTTTTGACGACGAAGTCTTTAATGCACTTGTTGAGGGCGTGGCCGAGGTGGATGGCCCCGTTAGCGTAGGGAGGGCCGTCGTGGAGGATGTATTTGGGACGACCGGCGCTGGCGCGACGGATTTGGGCGTAGAGGTCCTGCTTCTGCCATGATTCCAGACGAATTGGCTCGTTGACGGGCAGGTTTGCCTTCATGGCAAAGTCCGTTTTCGGCAGATTAAGGGTTGATTTCAGCGCCCTTGCGGGCTCCGGCGCGGGCTTTTGGTCGGGTGTTTCCGGCATTCATTCCTCTTGGTTGCTGATGGGCGGAGGCGAAGATGGCTCCAAACTTCTATTGTAGCCGGATGCGGTTTTGGGGATGGAAGTGACGGACGTAACGTGGATGAGACATTCCGGGGGTAAAGTGCGTCCAAATGTTTGCAAGCGGAGGACGCTGAATGTTTGTAGAATGGTTACGGAGCCACGTGACGTGCGCTGACATAGGATGAAACCGGCAGGAGACCGGGGACGTTAACAGATTGTGAGTGAGTGCGCACGAATTGGATAGGGTGGACGGGCCGCGGCCAGGCTCCACCGAGGCGAGCAGTTTATGGCGAACATTACGGTGACACCTCCAGAGACGGAACCGGACAAACCGGCTCCTGTGCTTCGTCCGGCCGATGAGCCTCACTTGAATGAAGAGACCGACGGCTCGATGTGGGTGTCGTTGATCTCGAATATTCGAGATGCGTTCCGCAGGCCGGAGGAGCCGCTGCATCTGGAGTCGCGTCCGGCGGAGAATGACCTGATCATCCGTGAGGAAGGCGTGTGGGCCTCTCTGTGGGGCAGCGTGCGGGATGTGTTCTTTCCCGAGAAGCTGCCGCCGCTGGTGCTGGAGTCGAAGCCTATTGCCGTTGTGGATCGGATGAAGGTGAAGCGAGATCCGGTCTCGACTGCGATTGCCGTGGTGTTACATGGAATCGTCATTCTGCTGATCGCGTTTCTGCTGGCGAAGAAGGTGAAGTTTTCCGCTCCGGTGAAGGCCGAGGCGGTGACGGATGTTTCGATTCCGCCAATGGCTCCGATGAAAGCTCAGTCGATGGGCGGCGGAGGCGGGCAGCGCGGGCCGACGCCGGTGTCGAAGGGCTCGCCGCCGAAGTTTGCCGACCAGCAGATTGTTCCGCCGAAGGTTCCGCCGCTACAGCCGCCGAAGATTCAGATTCAGCCGACGGTTGAAGTACAGAAGGACGTTCACATGGCCAGCAACATGCCGAACTTCGGACTGCCGAATTCGCCACTGCCGGGTGTTTCGATGGGGAACGGAAGCGGGACTGGTCTGGGCTCGGGGAATGGTTCGGGCATCGGGCCAGGTTCGGGCGGAAATATCGGCGGTGGGCCAAAGCATATCGGCGGCGGTGTCTCGGCTCCGGTGCTGATCTACTCGGTCGAGCCGGAGTTTTCCGAAGAGGCGCGCAAGGCGAAGGTTGCGGGCAACGTGTTGGTGGATCTATGGGTCGATACGAACGGACTGCCGAGTCACGTGCATGTGGTTCGCGGTGTGGGCATGGGCCTGGATGAGAATGCCGTCGCCGCGGTGAAGCAGTACAAGTTCAAGCCGGCCATGGAGAATGGAAAACCGGTGCTGGTGGAACTGACTGTTGAGGTGAACTTCCAGATTTTCTAAAGGCAGGGTGTAGGGAATAGGGTGTAGAAACACGAATCCACGGCGCCGTGCAAGAAGAGGGTCCCTCCAACGAGGGACCCTCTTCTTGTTTTCTACACCCTACACCCTATTCCCTACACCCTGTTATGCGGGTTGGAGCGATGGGTTGATGCGGCGATCCGGGGTGGTGGGGCCGCGCATGACGCGCGACTCGGTAGTGGGCTGAAACTTGAAGCGATCAACCTGCTGTTCGAGTGCGACGGCGGTGGAGCGGAGCGATTCGACACCTGCGGCGGTGGTGGCCATCTCGGTCAGGTTTTCGTGGCTGAGCGAGTGGATCGAATCGAGGCTGGAGCTGGACTGGTCGGCGGCGACGGCTTGTTGCGAGGCAGCGATGGCAATCTGGGCGATCATGCGATCGACGCGCTCGGCCATGCCGATGATTTTTTCGAGCGCCTCGCCGGCCTGATTGGTGGTGACGACGCCCTTCTGGACGGTTTCGGTGCCGCTCTCCATGCTGGCGATGGCGGTGCGGGTGCGGTCCTGAATGCCCTGAATCATACTGGCGATCTCGCCCGTGGCCTGCGCGGTGGATTCGGCGAGGCGGCGAACTTCTCCGGCGACGACGGCGAATCCGCGTCCCTGGTCGCCAGCGCGGGCCGCTTCAATGGCGGCGTTCAGGGCGAGCAGGTTGGTTTTGCGGGCGATCTCGTCGATGACGGTGACGATCTGCGAGATCTTGCGGGAGTCTTCGCCGAGCAGGCCGACGGTGGATGAGGTGTCGCTAACGGCAGTGGCGATGGAGTGCATGTTGCCGAGCACTTCCTTGACGATGGAACCGCCGTCGCGTGCGGTCTCTGCGGCGTCGCGTGCGGTCTCGGCTGCGGACTGGGTGTGGCGGGAGACTTCGGCGATGGAAGCGGACATCTCCTGCATGGCGGTGGCTGCCTGCTGGGTCTGCTGACTCTGCTGGTCGATGCGGCGATGCATCTGGTCGCTGGCTGAACGCATGGACTGCGCGCTGCCGGTGAGCGAGCCCGCAGTGCTGACGACGGTGCCGATGATGCCGCTGAGGCTGGTCTGCATCTTCTCCATGGCGGCGGCGAGCGTGCCGATCTGGTCGCGGCTGTTGATGTCGAGCGTCTGGCCGGTGAGGTCTCCTGCGGCGATGGCGTCGGCTCGCTCGGCCACCATGCTGATGGCCTTGGTGATGCGGCGGGCGAGCAGGAACGAGACCAGGCCACCGACGATGGCGCCGAGGATGGTCGCAATCCAGAGCGTGTAGAGCGTGGCGCGGTTGGCGCTGCGCAGTTGCACAAGCGCCTGATTGGTCTGGACGCGCTGTGACTGTGCCATGTCAGAGATGGTGGCGTGGATGTTGCGTTCGAGCGGAAGGATCTGGTTTTGCAGGGTGTCGTAAGCCTGCGCGGTGCCTTGTGAGGTCTTGGTTTCGTTGAGCGCCTCGACTTTGTCTTCAAGCGGCTTGAGCGCGGCCATACCGGATTCGATGGAGGCAAGGCGCGGGCCGTCGGCGCCGAGGTCGAAGTGCATGGAGTCCTGGTGGAGCGTTTCGAGCGCGGCTTCGGCCTGATCGAACTGCTGTTTGCGTGCCGAACGGTAGGCAGCGGACGAGGCGGGATCGAGACCGAAGAGAATGTAGGACTCGAGCCCGCTGATGGTGTTGGTGAGATGCGAATCGACGTTGTTGCTGCCCATGAGCAGCGGGATGCGGTTGTTGTTGATCACGTTGGAGAGGTTGTCGGCCTCCTCGATGCGGATGTGGGCCGTGAAGGCGCTGAGAAGCATGGCCAGAATGAGGAAGCCGGTGCTGAGGCCGAGTTTGGATTCAAGTTTCATGGTTTTCCTTACCTTCGCGGTAGTGGTCTGAGAATGAGTGGGCCGGTGGCAGGCGCTACTGGCTGTCCATGTCGAAGTTGACGTCGATCTCGGAGACGGTGGGTTCGGGATTGGGGGCGAAGTGCCAGCGCTTGACGGCCTCCTCGGCGGCGGGCGCAAGCAGCGCGTGGCCGGATTCGACCTTGGTGCTGGAGACGTTGCCGTTGGCATCGACCGAGACAAGCAGCACAACGCGGCCGCCGATGTGCATACGGCGTGCGAGCTCCGGATAGACCGGCGCAACGCGGCTGACGACTGCGCGACGAACGTTGACGGCATGTGCAGTGCCGGCGCCGAGCGCCAGACTGCCTAAAGCAAGAAGTGTGGAAGATTTACGGATTCGTTTAGCCAAGGGAACCTCCATGGGATAGAGGTTGTATCGGCTGGGGCGATAGGGGCTTTAGCGATGCAGCAGCGCCGGTGCGGCGACTTCGTTGAAGGTGAGGTGCTCAGAGGATCTACCGGTGCGCAGCTTCCAGTCGAGGAAGAGCTTGCCGTAGCTGTCGGTCGTGCAGGAAGTGTGGTCAACGCCAAGTCTGGCGAGCGATTCGTCGATCCATGTGGGCGGCCCTTCGAGTTCGGCGAAGGCCCCGATGGGTGTCTCGTCGAGCACGAGGTGGGCGGTTACTTCGGTGCTGACGGGATAGGACCACTGAGTACGGAACTTTTCATAGATGAAGACCGGGACGTAGCCGAGGTTGCGAAAGACTTCAGCGAGTGCGGGGCCTTCGGCAACGATAGTCTCGGTTTCGATGCGGACTTTGTAGCGGGCTGCGGTGTCGGTCGCTTCGTCCACGGGCTGGCGCTTGTGGGTGACGGTGCAGAGTGCGCCGTACTGGCGGATGCGGAGGATTTCGCGGCGGGCGCGGAGGTCGCGCGCTGGGGTGTCGTAGAGCGTATTGTGCTCGAAGGTGCGTGGCGTTTCGAGATGAAAGCCGAGTTGGGTCAGGCGGGATTCGAGCGATGAAGGGTCGGCCACGGGGAACTTGAGTTCGATCTCGGCTGCCTGCATAGGTCGAGTATACGGCTGCTGCTCCTGCGGCGGATAGGATAGAAGCATGGTGACAGAGCGGCTGGAGGGTGGGCTGGGTGTGCTGCGCGCGGCAGAGCTGCTGCGGCGTGGCGGCACGGTGGCATTTCCGACTGAGACGGTCTATGGACTTGGCGCGAACGCGCTGAACGCTGCTGCCGTGGCTCGGATATTTGCCGCCAAGGAGCGTCCGGCGTGGGACCCGGTGATTGTGCATGTGGGCGATCAGGAGAAGGTCCCAGAGGTCGCTGAGGTTTCGACGAAGGCCGAGGCGCTGATGGCGGCGTTCTGGCCGGGGCCCCTGACGCTGTTGCTGCCGCGCACGAAGGCGGTGCCGGATTCGGTGACGGCGGGCAGACCTCTGGTGGGTGTGCGTATGCCCGCGCATCCGGTGGCTCTGGAGTTGATACTGACCGCGGGTGTGCCGGTGGCCGCGCCCAGCGCGAACCGCTTCGGCAGAACCAGCCCTACGACTGCCGCGCATGTGCTGGAGGATTTAGATGGGCGGATCGATGCGGTGCTCGATGGTGGGGCTACTTCGGTAGGGGTCGAGTCTACGGTGCTCGACGTGGAACAGATGCTCATCTACCGGCCGGGGGCGGTGACGGCGGAGATGATTCGTGCTGTGGCTGGCGCGGTGCGGATGTTTACGGGAAGTGTTTCGGTTGAGGCTCCTGCGAGTCTGCCTTCTCCGGGAGTAGGGATACGGCACTATGCTCCGCGAGCGCGGCTGGTGCTGGTTGAGAGCGAAGCTGAGCTGCGGGAGAAGGTTTTCGAGCTTATGGGTTCTGGCGAACAGGTGGGTGTGATGCTGCCCGATGGTTGGGGCGCTGGGCGACAGGTGCGAGAGTTCCCATGGGGCCCGTGGGATGATCCGGCGGCTCTTGCGCGGCGGCTGTTTGCCGGGCTGCGGGAGTTGGATGAGGCGGGGGTTGGGGTAATTGTGTGCCCTATGCCTGCTGCCGGAGGTTTGGGTGATGCTTTGCGCGACCGGCTGGCGAAGGCTGCGCGGGTGAAGTGAGAACAGGCAACGGCAAAGGCAACTGCGGGGATTCTTCGCTTCGCTCAGAATGACAGTGTGCGTGGTGAGTTCTTTTGTTTAGCGGGCAGCGAGGGTGAGTTGTCCGGCGTAGGCGTCGAGCGACAGGGAACGGAGGAGGTTGCGGCGCATTCCGCTCTGGACCTGATCGAGGCCGCGCGAGGCCAGCTCGATCCACTCGAACGTGAGGGATTGGCTGAGGCGTTCGAGTTCGGGGCGGAGGTCGGTGTTGCGAAGGAGTTCGGGTGTGCCTGCCTGGAGCAGCAGCAGGTCTTCGAGCACGAGCGAGAGCGTGCGCAGCAGCGCGGATGTCTTTTGCTGGCCTTCGGCGCCGGCACGGTAGGTCTCGGTCATTTTGAAGAGGGCGGTGTGGTCGGGCTCGGCTGATGCGTTGCGGATGAGCAGCATGGCGTCGGCGCGGGCGGCGATGTAGGTTTCGAGGTCGAAGCTGAGCGCGCGGCCCGCCGCTCCCTGGGCCAGACGCGCAATCAGGTTGCGCTGTTTAGGGTTGATGTCGGGACGGCGATCTGCCAGAAGCATCTCAATCTCTTCAACCGGCAGCGCGCCGAGCCGGACCATTGCGCAGCGCGAGCGGATGGTCGGCAGCAACTCGCCGGGATTTTCCGCGAGGATGAAGATGTGGACGGTCGCGGGCGGCTCTTCGAGCACCTTGAGCAGGGAGTTTGCCGCCTCTTTCATAAAGCTGGCCGCCGTAATGATGAAGATTTTCTTCGGCGCTTCGCTGGGCAGGTAGTTGGCGCTGTGGATGAGCGAGCGCACCTGGCCGAGTTTGATGAGAAGCTGCGGCGGGTCGGGCGGGATGATGAGCACGTCGGGATGCGGCTGGATGAGAACGCGCGTGTCTTTTTTGTCGGTCTCGCGCAGATCTTCGCGCGCGACGACGGCTTTGTCCACTTCTTCGTCGAGGTTAGCGGCGGTGAGGATGCGGGTGCAGTTGTGGCAGACGCCGCAGAAGCCGGCCAGCGAGACGCCGTTCGACCAGAGATCGCGCGGCTGACGCTCGCACTCGACGGCCATCGCCAGCATCAGGGCGAGTGTGTATTTTCCTGCTCCGGCTGCGCCGCTGAGGATGATTGAGTGCGGCAGGCGTCCGGCGGCGATGGCCGTGCGCAGATGCTCGACAGCAGCGGAGTTGCCGAGGAAATCGTTGAACATGGTCGGAAATGTTGCGGCTTCTGGCATCAGATTGAAGGATAAATGATTCGGCTCGGGCTGGTTATCATTATGGAATGGATTCGGTGCGGATGGACAAGTGGCTCTGGGCTGCACGGTTTTTCAAGACGCGGGCGCTGGCGGCAAAGGCGTGCGAACTGGGCAGGGTGCAGTCTGGTACGGTGGTGGCCAAGGCTGCGCGCGACGTCCGCGTGGGCGACATGCTGCGCGTGAAGAATGCGAGCGGAGAGTTTGTGGTCGAAGTGCTGGGTGTGAGCGAGGTGCGCGGGTCGGCGACGGTTGCGCAGACGATGTATCGGGAGACGGACGAGAGCAAGGAACTGCGAAGGAAGTTGGCCGAAGCGGCGCGGGCGATGCCGGTGTATGAGTCTACGTGGGAGAGCGGCCGGCCGACCAAACGCGACCGCAGGCAGATGAACCGGGTTCGCGGGCGCGGGTAGAGCGTCTTCATAGGAATAGTCCGACGCAGGCCGATGCCCCACGCAGATTCCCTTCGGGAATGACAACGAAAAGGTGTGGACTGCTTCGGGGATGAGGATGTCACCGGGACTGCACCTCGAGGAAAACAGCTATCGGCGAGTCGAGACTGGCGGATTGAACTGTTTACTTTTCCACCCATCGCAAAAAGCGCGATGGATGGGGCACCCCGGCGTTGATGCCGGTTGAGGAAAGCAGATTCCTCCGCTGCGCTACGGAATGGAAATTTCAAAAGGCCGCGGAATGGAAATGCAAAAGGCAGCGGAATGGAAATGCAAAAGGCTGCGGAATGGAAATTTCAAAAGGTGGAAGCTGCGGTGGTCGTTGTTGATGAGCGGAATTGCTCTCAGGCGGCAGCGATTCGTTCGGTCAGGTCGTTCTGCTCGGATTGGGATTCGGCGCCGATGGTGAAGGCGTCGAGGACGCCGCTGTTGAGCGCGAATTGGATTGCTTCAGACTGACGGTGGCGCAGGTCGCCCTGGCCGAGAATCTTCATTCCGACGATGCCTTTGCCAGAGGCGCGCATCTGTTTGATGACGCCGATGACTGTGTCGGGGGCAGCGTCCATGTGCGAACCGATAGGGTTCAGGCGGACGAGGTCGATCTCGACCCACGGAGACGCAGCGGCTGCGCGCAGGGCTTCGATGGAATGGCAGGAGCAGCCGTGTGCGCGGATGATGCCTTTTTCCTTGGCTTCGGAGAGCACGTCCATGATGCCGCGATAGCGAGTGGTCCAGTCGGATTCGGTGACGCAGTGGATGAGGAGAATGTCGATGTAATCGACGCCCAACTCCTTGCGGAAGCGGTCGAGGTCGGCGCGCATGGTGGTTGGGTCACGGTGGTCGGACTTGGTGAGGATCGTGACTTTATCGCGTGGAAGCTGTTTGACGGCAGCGGCGACATAGGGATGGCTGCCGTAGGAGTCGGCGGTATCGAAGAAGCGCAGGCCATTGGTGTGGTAGCCGTCGAGCAGAAGGCGCGTGAGGGGGCTCATGCCGAGGCGTGTCTGATTGGAGTGGCCGGCGTAGCCGATGGTGCCGGTGCCCATGGCGAGACGGCTGGTGCGGATGCCTGTCTTGCCGAGTGTGACGGTGTCGTGCGCGGCGTATTTGTGCGTTGGCGCGTCGAAGGCAAGGACGGCGGCGAGGGATGTCCTGTGGCCGAGCCACGCCGCGCTGAGTCCGGTAGCGGTTTTGCGAAGGAAGTCTCTCCTGAGCATGGCGCACCTCACCTGAGGAGAGCATACGCCAGGCCGCCGGAGATGCACAGCCTGGGTTCATCCGACGGGTTGGGCCAGCCTGACGGCAACGATTTCGCGAATATGGGCGTGTATCTGCTCGATGGAGGCGTCTTCGCGGATGGGGAAGACGCGGTGCGGCTCGCGGGCCGCGATCTCTTCGTACTTGGAATGAATGCGACGGTAGAAGTCGTCCGGCTCGCTCTCGAAGCGGTTCTCATCGGCGCCTTTTTTCTGCGTGTTGCGTTGGTTGCGGCGGCGGGCTCGTTTGAGCGAGGCCTCGAGCGACGGCAGGAGCAGGATGGTCAGATCGGGCTGAAGATTGTCGCAGGCGGCGGCATGCATCTCCAGAATGCGCTGGCTGCCAAGTTGGCGGCCTCCGCCCTGGTAGGCCTCCGACGAGTCGGTGTAGCGGTCGCAGAGGACGATGCTGCCTGCGGAGAGCGCGGGCAGGATGACTTCGTGGATGGCCTGCGCACGGTCAGCGAACATCAGCGCCATCTCGGTGGCAGGGGCGATGTGGCCCAGGGTGGACTCGGAGCGGGAGTCGAGCAGAATGGAACGGATACGGTCGCCGAGCGCCGTGCCGCCGGGTTGGCGCAGGGTGACGAGAGCCCGGCCTTCGGTCTCAAGCGAGTCGGCAAGGAGGCGAAGCTGGGTGGTTTTGCCTGAACCATCCAGGCCCTCGAAGGTAATAAAGAATCCGCGCGGCATAGGGACAGATTACCGCAGGCTGCGCACGGCGCATCTTAGGAGGATAGTGGTGTTCCCGCCTCGATAACTGACCGGCGGGCGGCACACTTTCCGCAGGCAAAGCCGGCAGAAGGAGGACCCGATGATCATTCTTTGTATTGTGATTGTAGCCATCGCCGTTCCGCTGTTCATGCTGGTTTCGGGAGACAACCGGAAGCGGAAGCATCAGAACCCCCATCCTTTCGACGCTTCGGCGGAACCGAAGAAGCCCCGAGCACCGGACGTGGATTAGCTCGGTTGCGTTACGAGTGTGGATGCGGGATGGGGATCCAGCGCACGCCATCGGGCGTAATGATGATCTCAAGCGGGCCCTTGTCTCCTTCTTTCAGAAACGGCCCTTCGGATTTTTTATTGTGGAAGTTACTGGTGGTGTAGGTAAGGCTGATATTGCCGGAGCCGATGACCTTGAAGCTGTAATCAAAAGTTGCCCCGGGAGCGAGGCTTTGCGTGCCGAAGCTGGCGCTGGGGTAATCGACTTCGAGCAGGTCGATGGGCTGGCGGGTGCTGTTGATGATGATGGCGGTTACGTGCGGGGATTTGCAGCCGACGACGGCCAGGAGAACGAAGAGGGCTGCTGCTGCGAGAGGACGCATACAGGTTAAGAGTATCAGTTGACGGTGACGCGGTACCTGGAAGAGAGGCCGAGTGTTTTCGTGCGCCCTTCTCGATTTTCATTGACGAATATAGTAGTTCGTATGTAGAAATTCATGCATCGGTTGGTTTGGCCTGCGGATGAGCTGGAAATGGATACGTATCCAACAGCCTTCAGGCCGCGCAAAAGAAAGGTGAGTGGATGGAGCCATTTCGCAGGAACTTTCTCAAACTGGCAGGTTCGGGGCTGGCTGGCATGGCCGCGTCGGCCATCGTTGCTCCGGGTGCAAGAGCGGAGGCTGCCGTGCCGGTTCCGGCTGCGGGTACAAGCAGCGTCTACGATGTGCGGACGTTCGGCGCGACTGGCAATGGAACGACCATCGATTCGCCGGCGATCAACAAGGCAATTGAGGCGGCGGCAGCAGCGGGCGGAGGGACAGTGCTCTTCCCGGCGGGCGTCTATGCAAGCTACTCAGTTCGGCTGAAAAGCAACATTGCTCTGTATCTGGAGCAGGGTGCGACGCTGCTGGCGGCGAGCACTCCGCTGGAAGGGACGGAGCATGGATACGATGCTGCCGAGTCGAATCAGCCGTGGGAGAGCTATCAGGACTATGGGCACAACCACTGGCACAACAGCCTGATCTGGGGCGAGAACATCAGCAACTTCGCAATACTTGGCCCGGGACTGATCTGGGGCAGGGGGCTGAGCCGAGGGCTTTCGCATCGAGACAAGACCCTGCCCAGCGCGGAGACTCCGGGCGCCGGCAACAAGGCGATTGCATTGAAGAACTGCCACAACGTGATTCTGCGCGATTTTTCGATTCTTGCTGGTGGACACTTCGGCATTCTCGCCACAGGCGTGGACAACCTGACGATTGACAACCTGAAGATCGATACGAACCGCGACGGCATGGACATCGACTGCTGCCGCAATGTGCGTGTCTCGAATTGCAGCGTGAACTCACCGTGGGACGATGGCATCTGCCCGAAGAGCTCGTTTGCGTTGGGGTATGCACGCGCCACGGAAAATGTGACCATCACGAACTGCTACGTTACGGGCGACTACCAGATGGGCACGTTGCTGGACGGAACTTTCAAGCGGTGGGGGCCTGAGTTCAAGGTCGTGCCGACGGGGCGCATCAAGTGCGGAACGGAGTCGAACGGCGGCTTCAAGAACATCACCATCTCGAACTGCGTCTTTGAGAGTTGCCGCGGCTTTGCGCTGGAGACGGTCGATGGCGCGCTGCTGGAAGACATCACGTTTGTTGGCGTGACGATGCGCGACATTCGCAACTCGCCGATCTTTTTGCGCCTGGGCACGCGGATGCGCGGGCCGCAGGGAACACCGGCGGGTACGCTGAAGCGCGTCATCATGAGCAATATCACCTGCCACGGCGCGGTTGCGGAACTGCCCTCGATTATCAGCGGAGTGCCCGGGCACAACATCGAAGACGTCAAGATCAACGATGTGTATCTGCACCAACTGGGCGGAGGCACAAGCGAGATGGCCGCTCTCAATCCTCCGGAGAAAGAGAACGACTATCCGGAGCCGAGGATGTTCGGCACGTTGCCTGCCACAGGATTTTTCGTTCGCCACGTCAAGAACATCGAGTTCGGGAATGTGGAGATTGCAATCGAGAAGCCGGATGCGCGGCCTGCATTCTGGCTCAATGATGTTGATGGTGCTGACTTCTTTCGCATCAAGGCGGGCAATGCCAACAGTGCGCCGAGCTTCAAACTCAACAAGGTGAAGGACTTTCGTGTCTTCGGCAGCCGCTCGATCAAGGATGTCGTCGAAGACAAGATTGACAGCAGGGAGTTCTGAGTGAAGACACGCGCCGGGGTTTTGGTTTCAACAGAATTAGGAACGCTGCCGGGAACGTTGGCGCTGCTACTCATTTGGACGCTGGGAACATCAGGCGTCTGCGTCGGTCAGAAGCCCGCCGCCGCACGCGATTGGAATGTCGTGCAAGGGTTGGTTGGTGCGATACACGGCGTTGCAACGTCACCGCCCAGCGGAATCGTCACTCCGAAATTTACCTCAGGCGCGCTGATGGGTAACGGGGACATAGGTGTGACAGCAGGAGGAACGACGACTTCGCAGCGGTTTTATTTTGCGAAGAGCGACTTCTGGGGGACGCACTGGAATACGCGCCACAATGCGCCGGAGGTTTCGATTCTCTCGCTTGGGAGCCTCACGGTTTCGTCGCATGTACCCTCCAGTGGCGCAGATGCGGTCTACCGAATGGACCAGGACATCCTGAATGCCGAAGTGCTGACAACGCTCAGGATGGGCAGTGCGACGGTCCACATGCGTTCGTGGACTGCGGACGGGGAGAACATCTTCGTAACGGAGCTTGCTGCTGACGGAGACGTGCCGCTACAACTCACGCTGGCGATGCCGGCGCCCGACTCCGTGCCCCACACAACGCTGCCTTCGGCGGCAGGTGGCAGAGATGGCATGTTGTGGAGCAGCCGCGAGAACAATCCCACGACAGCGAACGACTACCAGTCGCATGCGGCGATTGCTGTCCGCTTGCTGGGGGCAGATGTTTCCGGCATTGAGTCGTCTGCGAACAGCGTTGTTGGCTCGTTTACGCTCAAGGGGGGAACGTCTGCCTGGATCATTACGACGTTCAAAAGCGACAGCCGCATCGGCCCCGGCGGCGAAAGCACGTCCGCGCTGGTTACGTCCGCGATGAGCGAAGCGCAGGCTCAGACGCCCGCTGCCCTTGCTGCGCTTGAAGCCGCGCACAAAGAGTGGTGGAAGCAGTTCTGGCTCAAGTCGTTTGTCGAAGTTCACGACAAGGCGCTCGAAGACTACTACTACGGTGCGTTGTACGTGCTGGGATCGAGCAGCAGGCCGGGGCATCTTGCCCCGTCGCTGTGGGGCAACTTCGTTACCACCGACGACGCGGCGTGGGGCGGACGCTACTTCATGAACTACAACGAAGAGGCTCCGTTTTACGGTGTGTTTTCGAGTAACCATCCAGACCTTGCGAAGCCGTATAACCGCATGGTCCTTGCGCAGATTCCGTGGCAGGAGAACAGGACCGCAGCCGCCGGTTATAGGGGCGTCTCGTTCCAGCGCACGTTCTCGCCTTTCACGATGTTCGAGCCCGTGCCGCAGCCTGTGGCTGTAGCCGCAGTCAAGGACTATAGGAAGCTGCCCTCCGATCAGAAGTCGAATGCGACCTTCAGCGCGTTGCCGCTGATGGATTACTACGAATACACCCGGGACGAGGTCTTCCTCCGCGACCAGCTTTATCCAGCTCTGAAGAAGCTGGATGCCTTCTGGCGTGACTTTGCTGTTCGGGATTCGACCGGGACGAAGTGGATCTTCGAGCACAGCTCCGCGCATGAGGGAGGCGACGATGTGAACCCGAACCTCGACATCGGGTTTGCGCGGCGAGTGGAGCGCGAGCTGATCGAAACAAGCGAGACCCTGAATGTTGACGCTGGAATGCGGCCTGTGTGGCAGCAGTTTCTCGATCAGCTTGCTCCGTATCCAACCGGTGTGGTCAACGGCAAGGCTGTGTATCTTATCGCATCGCATATCAAAAACAAGATCAAGGACCAGGGATTGTTTGAGCCAGGCGACCAGCCCATTAATCTTGAAGGCGTTGTGTTTCCCGGGGAAAATCTCGCGCTTGGCGGCGACACCGAACAGTTACAGATGGCGCGCAACTCGATGCAGGAGATGAACTCGTGGGGAGTGACGCGCGGCGGCAACAGCAACAACGGCTTTTGCAAGATATTCCCCATTGCGGCCCGGATCGGATGGCCGGCCGACGATCTCATCAACAAATTCAAGGCTGCGATTCTGTATCAGTGGCGTCCGAGCAACCTGACGGTCTTTCAAGGCGGGGGCGGCATCGAGACAGTGGGTTCGATCGAGGCGCTGGACTCGATGCTGTTGCAGCATGAAGACGGCGTGCTGCGAGTCTTCCCGGACTGGCCCTCGTCGAAGGATGCCTCATTTACGCGGCTTCGTGCCAAGGGTGCGTATCTCGTCTCAAGCGAACAGCAGAAGGGCACGGTCCGCTTCATCGAGATCACGAGTGAATTTAGTGGCACACTTGTCGTCCAAAATCCCTGGGGCGCGCATCCGGTCAGGGTGATCCGTGACGGCTCATCTGAAAGCGAGACGTTGAAGCCGGACGGCAATCAGCGAATCACGCTTGTAACCGTGCGCGGAGTTCGCTATCGGGTCGTGCCTGTCAGTCAGTAGGGCGAGCGAGCATAGGAAAGCTGCGTTACCGGAAGATGATGTTCAGCACCAGACAGGCTGCAAGAACGCCGCCGGCGAGCGCCCACGTGCCTGCTGAGATATGTCTGGATTTCGATTCGTGAGTCAGGTAGGTGATGCCTACGAGTTCTTCCCGCGATTTGGAGCGCGTGAAGAGGCTGATGACGGTCGTTGCTACAGCGCAGGAGCCGCAGCCGTAGATGGCTCCGTAAAAGTCGGCAAGCATTTCGCTTCCATACACAAGAAGATGGAAGTGGACCAGCAGGTTGTGCGCGATGGAAACAATCAGGCCCGTCAGCAAGCCGTAGAAGCCAGCTTCGGGCGTGGCCCAGGTGGTGAACATGCCAAGCAGAAACGTCGCAAAGAGCGGAGCGTTGAACAGGGAGAACAGGAGTTGCAGGTAGTCCATCAGGTTGTTGTAGCGCAGGGCGATGTATGCCGTGGCAATGCTGATGCTTGTAGCTACGGCGACGGTGATTCTTCCTACTGCAAGGTAGTGCGCGTCGTCCTGATTAGGCTTGATGTGCGCGCGATACAGATCATGCGTCCAGAGCGTTGCCAGCGCGTTGATGTTTCCAGCCAGGCCCGACATGAGGCTGGCAAGGATGGCGGAGATGCCCAGGCCCAGCAGCGCGCGTCCATAGTAGTGCCGCATGAGGAAGGGCAGTGCCTGGTCATAGCGTGGATGGTTGCCGTGCAGAAAAAACACAGCAGCGGCCATGCCGGGAAGAATGACCAGGACTGGAAAACTTAGCTTCACGATTGCCGCGAATAACGGTGTGCGAATGGAGCCTTCGACGGTGCGCGCCGCCAGCGCTCTTTGAATCAGCACAAAATCGGTGCACCAATATCCGCAACTGAGGACAAAGCCAAGGCCGAAGACCACGCCGATGACGTCCATGGCTGCGGTCGAGTGCCCGGCCACCGGCATGGAGACCCAGAGGTGTGTCATGGTCGCGGGAAGGTCTTTGGCCATACCGTGAAGTCCATGGAAATCGTGCAGGACGAAATAGACGAGCGGAGCGAGGCCCGCAACCGTCAATGCAAGCTGCATCACTTCGTTGTAGATGGTTGCTCGCAGCCCGCCGGTCAGCACGTAGCACAGCACCACGGAAGAGGCGATGGAGACGACGTTGAAAAAGCTCCAGCCGAAGAAGACGTGCAGCACGGTTCCGATGGCGTACAGGCTGATTCCGGAGATGAACGACATCAGGGCGGCAAGGCACAGTGCGCTCAGGATCTGGGTGGCGTCGTTGTAGCGAATCCGCAAAAAATCGGGCACGGTCATCGCCCGGCTGCGGGTATAGACCGGCATCATAAACACGGACAGAAACACCATGGCCGGGATGGCGCCGATCCAGTAGAAGTGCAGCGCCAGGGCGCCGTACTTCGCGCTGGCAGCAGTCAGGCCGACAATGTCGAGCGCCCCGCAGTTTGCCGCAACGAATGAGATTGAAGTGATGGCGGTCGGCAGCATACCGCGCGCATGCAAAAACTGCCGCGAGGTTAAGGAGCTTTTTCGCGCCAAATAGCCGATAGCAATGGTTGCCGCCAGATAAACGCCGGCAATGGAGAGAGTGACCGCTTTGGATGACGTTTCAACCAATGCTGCGATCATAGTGCATCGCAGATGCAGTGCGACCCCCTCGATCTCGGTTTCGTTATTGCGCGCTCAGCGCATTGTGCCCCGCCGCGTTCAACGTCACGATTCTTCGCGTCCCGTCTTCCGCAGCGGTTGTGCTCTGCTCTTTGCCATTGACCAGAACATGCTCCTTCGTCGAAGCGACAGGTACGGCAACGCGTGCGACGACGCCCTCAGGCACGTCCACTGAGATGGAGGTGTTGGAGCCCTCACGTTGCACGTCCACCTTGAGCAGGCCGTGCGGCGTGGGCTCCGCTCCCTTGGCCCATTGCAGGTCAATCAAGTCTGGGCGAATGTTGACTGTGCTGAATCCGGGGCCGGTGGGCTGGATGCCCAGTACCTGCTCCATCAGCCATGCCGTCGGACCTGCGGACCATCCGTGAGCAAGGCTGACGAAGTAGCCTGAACGTCCGTCGGCCTGGAGCGATGCATGGAAGTCGCTCTTGAACCAGTCGAGGTCATAGGCCTCCCAGAAGCTCGTTGCGCCTTCATCGAGCATGCCGCCCCAGTACTGTCGCATCCAGTCAAGCGCGGCCTTGCGATGGTTCATGTCGGCCATCGCGCGAAGGACATAGTAGTTGTAGTAAGGCGTGATGGTGAGCGCGTTGAACTTTTCGTGGCCGACGTGCGAGAGCACATGGTCCCAGATGGCGCTGTACTGATCAGGGCCGGCGAGGCCGCCCATCACGGCTGCGGCGTTGGTCTGCCAGCGCAGGCCGAAGGTGCCTGTGGCCGGGTCGAGCAAGTATTTTTCGGCAGCGGCCTTTGTCGCTTCGGCGCGGGCTTCGTACTTGCCGGCATTGGCGGTGTCGCCAAGTTCGTTGAGGAGCCAGGCAGCGTCGCGGTATGCGCGGTAAAACTCGATCGTCGTCGCACGTCGCGCCTCAGGCGTATCGCCGCTCAGGTCGGGAGACCAGTCCACGAAGAGCCATACGTTCGAGTTATTCGCGAAGATTCCGCGCGAGTCGAAGTCAGCATCAACGTAGTTCAGCAACTGAAGCATCC
>NZ_DASUBE010000139.1:0-21360 GCF_035763405.1 Edaphobacter sp. | reverse complement strand
TAAAGAGGGTGCTGAAAAAGTGTCTCGCCGGGAAGAAAGCGTACCTCAGCGGCTAAAGCCGCGTTGATTTTGCAGCGTTAGCGGCACGGCTGAAGCCGTGCCCTTAAGCAAAACTGACTTTTTCAGCACCCTCTAAAGCCCATTGCATTGAGGGACGTGATGGCGTGGCTGAAGCCACGCCCCTTCAAAGCGAAGACTTAATCAGAGGTTCCTTAGAGCGTTTCCCATGTAGGTGTAGCCCGACGCGAATCAATGCGAGGCTCAGATTCGTGTCGAGAATGACAAACAAAGAAACCTACACGTGAGAGAGAACGGCTCTAATAGATGCGGGTGCGTGAGGAGAGCGCGGGCTTGAGCGTGCGCTCGGACTTTTTGATGAGGTGCGGGATGCGCAGCGGACGCGGCGGCACCTCGGGCATTCCGGCCTCGCTCAGTTTGTAGAGCAGCGAACGATAGCTGATCTGGAGCCACTTGGCGGTCTTCTGGCGGTTCCAGCTATTTTCCTGAAGCACCTTGAGGATGATCTGCCGTTCGAGGTCCTGCGTCGCCTTCTTCGTAATGTTCTTGAGCGAGACGGGCACGCTGAGGTCGATGTCGGTGACGATGCCGCTGTGCGGCTCCTCCGGCATCAGCTCCGCAACCAACGCCTCTTCGCTGCCGATGAGTACATAGCTGCGGATAAGGTTTTCGAGCTGACGGATGTTGCCCGGCCAGTGGTAGTTCTGCATCAGCCGGACGGCACTCTTCGAGAGCAGCTCGGGCGTGGTGTGGAAGACCTTGGCGTAGTGTTCGATGAAGTAGTCGATCAGGATCGGCAGGTCGGCGATTCGCTGGCGCAGAGGTGGCAGATTGATGGTGACGGCATTGATGCGGAACAGGAAGTCCAGCCGGAAGGTGCCGTCTTCAACCTGATTGCGAAGGTCGGTGTTCGAGGCCGAGACCAGACGTGTGGCGATGGAGCGAGGCTCGTGTCCGCCGACGCGGACGAAGGTGCCGTCCTGGAGGACTTGCAGCAGCTTGGACTGGACGCCCAAGTCGAGGCTTCCGACTTCATCGAGGAACAGGGTGCCGTTGTGGGCCTGCTCGACGCGGCCGAGCTTGGTGGTCATGGCCCCGGTGAAGGCGCCCTTCTCGTAGCCGAAGAGTTCGGTTTCGAGCAGCGTGTTGGGGATGGCCGGACAGCTCACCTTGACCAGGGAACCGCGCGCGCGCAGCGAAAGGGCGTGTAACAGGCGGACACAGATCTCTTTTCCGGTGCCGCTGTCTCCCTGGATGAGGACAGGAACATCGGTCTCCGCCACGCGCTCGAGCTTGTTGCGGACCGCCTGCATGGCGGCCGTCTTGCCGAAGACAATGTCGAGCGGCGGCAGATTAAGAGCGGCAGCGGATTCAGTATTTTGCACCAAGGTCGTTTTCCTATCGGGCGAGCATAACCGCAACTCTGCAATGCTCTTCACACAGCACGTATAGCTCCATAATTTTATGCCATCAAGAGAATTGTGGAGGAAATTGTGGGTCAAGCTGACCATTGGGGGCTGGTTCGGGGTTTGGTAAAGGGAAATAATGGCCTATTTATGTGATATTTCCGGGTAACATGCCAAAAGCTGACCGGGGTAATCTGACGATTTTTTTCAATTTTTTTGTTGGAAACCGGGTCTGAACATGTAAGCTAGGCCTACTTGAGAGGGAGAAAGGGAAAACCTTTATCTCTTTTGTCGGCAAAGTTCTTAACATTTTTCTGTTGTGGCAGTTCAGTTTCGGTCTAGAATTTGCAGAGTATGGGTTCGCGGAGGCCTCCCCACTTCCCGAACAGTTTTTGAGGGCAAGTTTTTTCACACTCGAAGATGCATTCGAGTTCACACGTATCGCGGGCTGGGCATCGCATCCGGTCTGCCAAAAATTAGGGGTAGCTATGTCAGCATCGCTGTCGTACACCGTACCTGCCTTAAAGCCCAGTTCGAAGTTGCAGCCGAAGATACATATTCTTGAGCCAGATCTGGCCGTGCTGGATTATCTGAGGCTCACGCTCGGGGACAAGTATTGTCTGAATCTGTTCTCCGAAGAGCAGACGCTGCTGGATCGGTTGGAGCAGAAGGAAGCTCCTGATCTGCTGCTGCTGGCCATGCACTCGAACCGGGACTCGCTGCCACTCTTAACAAATATCCGTTGCTCGAAGCCCAACCTGCCGGTGATTGTGCTTTCATGCTCGGCCGAGCTGCGCGATCTGGAGATGGTGATCCGCCTTGGTGTGCGCGCGATCGTGATGAAGCCGTTCGTGGGCTCGGACGTGGAGCAGGCGATTGAAGAGCACCTCTCTGCTGTGGAAAAGAAAGTTCCTGCTGCCGACGCGCTGAAAGAGATTCCGCTGAACGAGAACCACTCGTTCGTGCGTTCGAGCAAACGGATGCGCGAGCTAGAGTCGCAGGCGTCGCTGGTGGCGCGGGCCGACATCCCGCTGCTGATTCTGGGCGAGAGCGGTACAGGCAAGGAGATTCTGGCGCTCTATACGCACAAGATGTCGTCGCGGAGCCAGAACATCTTCCTGAAGGTGAACTGCGCGGCGGTGCCGGCGGACCTGCTGGAGAGCGAGCTTTTCGGCTACGAGCAGGGCGCGTTTACCGGCGCGGTCAAGACCAAGCCGGGCAAGTTCGAGGTCTGCTCAGGCGGAACGATCTTTCTGGATGAGATCGGCGAAATGCCCGCGATGCTACAGGCGAAGCTCTTGCAGGTGCTTCAGGACGGAACGTTCTCGCGGCTGGGCAGCCGGTCGCCGATGAAGGTGGACGTTCGCGTTATAGCCGCGACCAATATCAATATGAAAGAGGCGATGGCGAACAAGACGTTCCGCGAAGACCTCTATTACAGGCTGAATGGGTTTACCCTGAGCATCCCGCCGCTGCGCGAGCGCAAGGACGAGATTCCGGTGCTGGCGGAGTATTTCATGCGCAAGAGCTCGAAGAAATACGGGCGCGAGGCGTTGCCGTTTTCGACGGCGCTGCTCAATGGGCTGATGGAACACTCGTGGCCGGGCAATCTGCGCGAGCTTGAAAATGTAGTCAACCGGTATCTTGTGCTGGGCGAAGAAAAGGCTATTCTGGAGGAGCTATCTCCTTCAACCGTGTACCAGGGAGCGACGGCTCCGGTGGCGGCAGCCGCTGAACCGCCGAATGGCGCCGGGCTGAAGGCGATGGTGCGGAGCCTTAAGGGCGACGCCGAATCGACAGCAATCGCACAGGTACTGGAGGGCGTTGGATGGAACCGGAAGGCCGCGGCAAACGATCTGCAGATCAGTTACAAGGCGCTGCTGTACAAGATCAAGCAGTACGATCTTCAGCCGGCTCCCAGGGATCGCGCGTAGCGGCGAAGGACAGTCGCGCGGAGATTGACGGCCTCTATAAAGTCGTTGTGCGGTATGAAGACCATGCCGTGCGCGGCTTTGCTGACGTCGAGAAGCTCGGTTCCATTGAACAGTTGCTGCGCAACGATTCCGGTCATGTGATCGACACGATTTCGCTGAAGATTCTGGACACCAACGTTGTGAAAGAGGTGCCGACCAAGGACGCCAAGGCGGTCTTCTTCGTGAAGACCTTCGACGGCGACCTGAGGCATCGTGCGCTGCACTTCCACGAACATGCTCCGGTGATCCCGGGGCTGTGGGTGCGGGTGTACTTTTACGACGGCGAGATGATTGAAGGGATCATCGGCAACACGCGGGACTTCGTGTTGGAGAATGGATTCTTTCTGCGGCCGACAGACCCGAACGGGAACAATACGCTGGTGTATGTACTCAAGAGCGGGCTAAAGGACTTTCATGTGCTCGGAATGAGGAACTTCTCGAAGAATCTGATCGCGGGCGCAGCACAGAAATAGGACCTGGTGCGGGTGGCAGTCTGACCTAAAACGTTTGACTGCTGAGCGGCGCGGCCTGTTCTGTGATAAGTTGGGCGCGGAGAAAAGTGAATGCATCTGCGTGGAATGAAGATCTCTTTGATGTGGTCCCTGGGGACGTGCGTGCTTGCCGCAACAGCCTTTGCAGCCAATCCGCTGGTGGTGAAGACGGACAAGGGCAAGGTGGAAGGCGCGTTGACTGTGGACCAGCAGGTACGGGCCTTCAAGGGGATTCCTTACGCGGCTCCTCCTGTGGGCGAGCTGCGCTGGCAGCCTCCGCAGCCGGCGGCGAAGTGGAAGGGCGTGCGCGAGGCGAAAGATTTTGGCGCGCGCTGCATGCAGACGTCGGGCTATTCAGACATGGTGTTTCACGACTCCGGCGAGAGTGAAGACTGCCTGACGCTGAATGTGTGGACGCCGGTGAAGGCGAAGGGGCTGCCGGTGATGGTGTGGATCTACGGCGGCGGGTTTGTCAGCGGCGGTACGTCGGAGGCGCGGCAGGACGGGCAGTATCTGGCGCATCGTGGCGTGGTGGTGGTTTCGATGAACTACAGGCTGGGGATCTTTGGGTTCTTTGCACATCCGGAGCTGACGGCCGAGTCTCCGAACCACGCCTCGGGCAACTACGGACTGATGGACCAGACAGCAGCGCTTCGGTGGGTGAAGGAGAACATCGCGGCGTTTGGCGGCGATCCGAACAACGTGACGATCTTTGGTGAGTCGGCGGGTTCGATCTCGGTGAGTATGCAGATGGCGTCGCCGCTGGCGCAGGGACTCTTCCAGAAGGCGATTGGCGAGAGCGGAGGCGCGTTCTCGCTGGTTGCAGCGCGGCCTGCTTTGTCTGGGCGAGAGGCGACGGAGCGAACGACCGTCGCGTTTGCCGAGCGGTCGTTTGGGACGAGCAAGCTGGCCGATCTGCGGAAGCTCTCGGCCGATGAGCTGGTGAAGGCGGCGAAGGCGAAGGGCGTGCCATCGGAGTTGTTCTGGCCGGATGTGGATGGGTACTTCCTGCCGGAGTCGGTGCGGGCGATCTATGCGGCGGGCAGGCAGGCGCACGTTCCGCTGCTGGCTGGATGGAACAAGGACGAGGCTCGGGGCGAGGTGATCTTTGCGAGGCCGCAGCCGACGGCGGAGAGCTTCCGGGCTGAGGCGGAGAAGCTGTTCGGCGCGAAGGCGGAAGATTTTCTGAAGGTGTATCCGGCGGCGACGGACGCGGAGGCGGTGAAGTCGGCGGGCGATTTGGCGGGCGACCGGTTCATCGTGTACTCGACGTGGCGGTGGCTGGAGTCGCAGGTGGAGACGGGCGGCTCGCCGGTGTATCGCTACCGGCTGGACCTGGGCTCGCCGGGAGACAAGTTCCATCCGAAGATTCTTGGGGCATTTCACTCGGACGACATCGAGTACGTCTTCGGTACGCTCGACTCGCGGCAACAAGCGGTGTGGCGGCCTGAGGACCGGGCGCTCTCCGACCAGATGCAGCAGTACTGGACGAACTTTGCGAAGACGGGCGACCCGAACGGGACCGGGCTGCCGAAGTGGCCTGTGTACAACTCCTCAGGCGACTGGCAGGTGATGCATCTGAATGCGACTTCGGAGGCGAAGCCGGACGACTTGCGGGCTCGGTATCTGTTCCTCGACTCGTCCTGGGGGAAGGCGAAGGAGTAGGTACCCCCCATTAAAGTACTCAAAATACTTCTAACAAAGGACTTAGGTCTGGACTATCTGCGCACGTTTCATGCCATCCCTCCTGAAAGTCAGAAAGCCCGGCTGCGCGCCGGGCTTCTTGTTCTTCTGATTTAAGGTTATCAGTGGTGTCAAGAGGTGGGTGTGGGAAACCACAGTTGGCTCCTGTGAGCCGGTGTGGAAATGTATATGTCGGGTTTTCACGGGTCGCGGAAAAAGTGCGTCCGGCAGCGTTTGCCAGGGAAGCTCCGATGAGGTATCGGAGGACCACGGAAAGAATCGGCGCAGAAAAGAAATGCAGGGATTCTTCGCTGCGCTCAGAATGACCGGGTCGAACATGCGCTCAGAATGACCGGGTCGAACATTCGCTCAGAATGACCGGGTCGAACATGCACTCAGAATGACCGGGTCGAACATGCGCTCAGAATGACCGGTTGAACATCGGAGACTTCATGGGTGGCTTCTTAGGGCGGTTTCGGTCTCGTTGTGACAGTCGAGTTGGAGAGTTGTGGTCTCCCACCCTTTGTGCAAAAGACGCACAAAGGATGGGGCACCCGCGGATGGGAAGTGCTATTTGACGGCTTCCATCTCGACTGCAACGTCCATGTGGCGGGTGCTGCCGGGGATGTCGAGTGAGCCGAGGATCATTGGTTTGCCGGGAGTCAGGAATGCGGTGCCTTCGAGCGAGGTTTGCCGGATGACGGGATCCTGCGGGGTTGCGCTGGAGACCTGCTGCTCGGCGATGCTCGATTGCTCGACACGGGAGTTCAGCTTGACGCCGTTGTCGAACTCATTGAGTGTCACGTCGAAGTTCATACCCACGTCAACATAGGTCATCTGCATTTGTGCGGTTGACGTGCCGGGATTGTACTGGCCGGTTGCGATGGGGACGCGGCTGCCTTGTTTGAGGGTGGTTCGTTGTCCGGCGACGACGATCATGTTGTAGTGCTGGGTGCCGATGCGCTTGCCGTTGTCCATCTCGGTGAGGGTGTAGGTGAGGCGGTAGGTTTTGTTGGGACGGTCGAGGTCACTGATCAGTTTCTGGACGAGTGCGAGCTGGTCGGGAGTGGAACGGACGACGACCGTGTTCAATGCGGAGACGAGGTATATCTTTGCCGAGGGAGCGACGAGGTTGCGAAGGGTGGTGACGATTTCCATGCCCTCCACGGCGTTGCTGACGTTGCTGAGGTGGAAGGTCTGGACTGTCTCGTTGTCATGGCTGCCGACTGCTTTCGGCTCCTGAGCGCGTGAGGGGAGTGTGGCGAACACCAGGGCTGAAGCAAGAGCGAGTACTCCGGTTGCAAGCTTGATCGGGATTCGTTTTTTGTTGCCGTTCATGGTTTGTCTCCTGTGAGGACGGTTTTGGGTGGTGCGAAGAATTGGTCGAACTGGGCTTTGTCCTTCGCCAGTTGTAAGGTCCAGGCGGCGTGATCGAGCGAGGCAAGCTCGATGGGGTTGCGCGCTTGAATGAGCCTGAGCAGCAGTTTTTCCTCATCGGTGAGGGGCATGGGTGGAGCGGGAAGGCTGGGCGCGCGTGTTTCGATCTCGGCGAGCGTCTCGTATGAATCGCGTGGAAGCGGTTTTTGCAGGCGATGTGTTGTGGCTTTGTGGGAGATGGGTGCGGTTGCCTGAGCGGGTGCTTGCTCTGGACGGATGCGTGCTGGAGCGGGCTGGAGGGAGGAGATGGTTTGCGCGGGTTGCGTTGAGACGCGCTTGCGGCGCATGGATGGTATGAGGAACACGAGCGCCAGCAGGGCTGCGAGGCCGCAGGCTGCCGGCAGGGCAAAGGCGCGCGTGAATTGCATAAGACGGCGCTGATGCGTTTGTGCAGGATGGTGCGTGCGTGCCTCGAGCGCGGCGAGGATGCGGCGCTCCATGCCGGGAGATGGTTCGGCATCTCGGAGGCCGGACAAGACCTCTTCGAGCAGCGGTTCCGAGTGCTTCATGTGCGGTCTCCTTTTGCGAGTCGTTTGCGCAGTCGCGCGCGGGCGCGGAAGAGCAGAGCGCGGACGGCGGATTCGCTGCGGCCGAGGATCTGCGCGATGCCGGCGGTTTCGATTTCGTCGATGGCGGAGAGGAGCAGGGCGTGGCGCTCGGCTTTGGGGAGCCGCTCGATCTCTGCGAGGACGAGGCTGATGCGCCGCGCCTCGTCGAGGGCAACATCGGCGGGCAGGCTTTTTGCTGCGAGCATTTGGGCGAAGGCCTCGTCGAGCTGGCCGGGGCGGATGCGGCGGCGGCGGTCGATGGCGAGGTTCCAGGCGATGCGCGCGAGCCAGACGCGGAGGTCGCGCACGGCGGGCAGGGTGTCGTGATGTTCGAGGACGCGGACGAAGACATCCTGCACGACATCTTCGGCCTCGGTGGTGCTGCGCAGGATGGAATGGGCGACGCGGAAGAGCAGCCGGGAGTATGTCTCGACGAGCGCGGCGAGGTCGTGCTCTCGCGTGCCCTCGGTGGACGATATTGGCAAACTACATTCCTCGACCGGCGCCATAGGCCTCTTCTACCAAGAAAGACGCGCGATGGACGATTCCGCTCGGAATAATTTTGGAGGCTTTGTTTTGTCTCCAGGAAGGTATTTGGGCCGATGCGGACGAGTTTGAGAGAAAGAGCCGAAGGGATATGCCGGGCTTTCAGCCCTCATATCTTGACGGGATGGGGACCTGGGACTTCGGCCCAGGCTGGTGTATGTCGCGCCGTTGGCGCTACGGAAGTGAAACTGATTTGCGATTCGTCACACTAGTTGTGGAGAAGGTAGATGCGGTAGCTGTAGGGAGGCTCCGCGATGTCGGTCCAGCGGACCTGGCCAGGCGGTGTGACTTGCTTGTAGAGCGTGTAGCGGCTCTCGACGAGGGTGTTGAGTTGCGGCCAGCGGAGGAGCTTGTCGAAGCTGCGGGGGTGGCCGCAGTCCTGGTCGGTGAGGATGAGGACGCGGGGCGGGCGGGCGATCAGGGCGCTCCAGAAGGCTCTTCGATACTGTTGCACGACCGGGTTGCTGTCCGGCTGGAGGGCATAGCAGTCGTAGAGAAAGCCGGTGCTCTGCGTGAGCTTCATGCGGTAGAGCGTGGTGATGCAGCCTGCGGTGAAGTCGATGCATTGGACGTTGTTGTTGAGTGAAGCGCCGTCGAACGAGGGGCCGCCGAGTTGCGTGAGGTCTTTCTGAAGAAGATTGCTGAAGCCGCTGGGGTTTGCGTGCAGACGGAAGGTGCGCAGAAGAGACTGCGGCGCGAGGATGAAGGCGGCGAAGAGGATTCCCGCCGCGCTGGCGATGCGGAGGGTGGTGGAGGCGTGAGTGTCTTCGAGCGAACGGAAGAAGATGAGGCAGAGGAGCAGGAGCAGAAAGGCGTCGGCTGGGTAACGGTGGTAGGGGAGCGCCTTACGTTGTACGTAAAAAGAGAACAGGCCGCAGAGGACGTTGAGGGCGAGAAGCACTTCGGTTTCGTTGAGGACGGCGATGCTCTCGCGCTTGCGCACAGCGAGCACGACGAGGCAGAGCAGAGTGAGCGGCAAGAGGGTTGACGGAAGGATGTGCAGCAGGAAGTAGCTGTTCGGGAAACGGAGCAAGGTGTTGTGAAGCGGAATGAGGCGGGTTGCGATGAACCAGAATGAGCCCAGTGCATGGGTGTGGACGATGAAGCTGAGTGCGATGGCGGGCGCGAGCAGGAGCGGCCAGATGCCATTGCGCAGGAGCGGTGCAGGTTTCCATGGATTGTCGGGGCGAAGTAGAGCGACGAATACGAGGGTGGCGATCCAGAAGAGGAGCGCGGTGGGCTTGATGATGAACGCGAAGCCGGCCAGCGCGGCGGCCAGGGAGATGAAGAGGATTTGCCTGCGGCGCAATGCGTAGAGCGTGAAGGCCACGGACCAGAGCAGGATGACGGCCATGAGCAGGTCGCGCTGGCCGAGTTGGTTCATGCCGTCGCGGCCGTGGATGAGGATGAAGAGCGAGCCTGCGAAGATTCCGGCGAGGCGATGGTAAGGCCACGCAATGAGCACCATCGCGCCCGCAGCCGCGAGTCCAAGGGTGAGATCGTAGAGCCGCCATGCGAGCGCGCCGTCGCCGAAGAGATGCATGACGAGCCATCCGGCGATGTAGGTTCCGGGAAGATTGATGTCGATGATCTGCCGGTAGGGTGCGAAGCCACGGTCCATGAGGAAGACGACGTAGTGCATCAGCGACGCATCGCCGACAAGAGGCCAGCGCAGCGAGGTAATGCAGAAGATGACCGCGCAAAGGATGGGGACGGAGACAACGACTCTGCGAAGAGAACGAATCAACGTGGACTTCCTTTGGGCAAACGAAAGGTCAGGTCAGTGCGGCTTGCGCATTACGTTGCTTCAGGTGTGGTGCGTGTTTGTCCGGGAAGTGCGAAACCCGGCGGTCATTTATGAACGTACCATGTGTCAGGCCTTTCCCTGGGGTGGAGTTTTGTTGTGTGTATAGCTGTTTTCGGTTGAGATGCGATGCAGCGGAGCGAGCAGGAGTGCAGGCGTATACTGACGGTGATGCGACGGCTTGCCGGTATCGTGATTCTGCTTGTGCTGATTGGCGCCTCGGGGCCAGTGATGGCCTGCGTGACGGGTGTGGCGATGAGCCATGAAGAGAGTGCGTGCTGTGTGGCGATGCATCGGCAGTGCGGCGAGATGACTGCGATGAAGTGCTGCCGGATGGTGGCGCATCGTGATCTGCAACAGCTTGCTACGCCGGCCGCGTCGTTGCCGGTGCAGTGGCTTGTTGTCGCGCAGGTTGTGGCTGCTGTGCCTGTGCCGTCGCGGGTTGCACTGGGCGGCCCGGTGATGGACCATGCGCCGCCTGGGTTGACGGTCGCGCGAAGTACCGTTCTCCGTATCTGATTCTCCTTCGATCTGATTCATGCACTGCTGACTTGTGCGGGCGCGTGCGCGCTCGTCTCTGTTCGCGCTTCATTTGATCGAAGGAGATTTTTATGAAAACGCTGGTTGTGGTTCTCTGGGCGCTGGCCTTGCCCGGAGCGGCTCTGGCTGCCGATCATGGCCCTGTCTTCAGTTATGCGACGCCGGTGAACTCGGCGCGTGAGTTCAGCTTCGATACCGGATTGATTGGCCGGTATGGATCGCCGGGGACGCAGACGACATCGGTTTCGCAGATTGGATATGGAATTACGCCGCACATTACGGTGACGGCTGTCGTTCCGACGACGATCGGGAGCGGGGCACTGCCGGAGACGCGCATGGCGGGCGGTGGCGAGTGGGCGGCGAGCGGGTCGTGGCGCTTTCTGCACTCGGTGACTTCGGTGGGCAAGCGGGTGGAATCGACGGCGTCGCTGGGGCTGGTGGTTCCGGGGCCTCAGCGTGATTCGGGGGTGCTGGCTGATCTGCATCGCGCGCCGGGTGTGACGGCTACGATCGCTTCGGGGCTGGCGTCGCGGAGCCAGTACTTCTGGGCGGGCGGCGGCTATACGCGGTTTGCCGAGGCGAGCCATGACCGCAGGCCGTATACGGCTTCGTGGAGCGCGGTGTATGGGTATCGTCCGGCGAGTCTGAGAAGGGGCGTTGACCAGTGGGATTATCGCGGGTTCGCTGAGTTGACGGGCGAGCATACCGGCGGTGTGCTTCGCGCCGGAAGCGTGATTCCGCATAGCAGCACGACGACGCTATGGCTGGGGCCTTCGGTGTTGGCCATCTTCAAGGATGTAGCGATTGAAGGCGGAGTGCAGGGGCCGCTGTTCCGCGATGTTTCGTCTTCGCTGTACGGGCGCGAGCGGATTCGGTTTGCGATCAATATCAGTTACCTGAGGTATTCCTCACATGCAAGTTCTCGCTGAAAGGAGCGATGTTATGAAAGCTATTGGAATGATTGCGACGGTGTTGTTGGCTGTGTTCGGCGCTTCGGCGCGGGCAGAGTACAGGCAGGTGAATATGACGGTCTTCGGCATGGATTGCGCGCCGTGCGCTCATGCGATTCACGTATCGATGATGGGTATACAGGGCGTGTCGGCAGTCAGCGTGGATTTGAATACGGGGCTGGTTGGCATTATGCTTGCGCCGGGTAATGGCGCGGACATGCGCCAGTTCAACAAGGCGGTGGAGCAGAACGGGTTCACGCACAAAGATGCGAAGGTAGTGGTGCGGGGTCAGCTTTCGGGTTCGGCGAGTGCTCCGTTTCTGGAGGTTTCGGGAACGAAGGACCGCTATGCGTTGACGCCGCTGGGCGCGAGTGCGGATGTTGCGGGCCTGATGGGCAAGACGGTGATGGTGGAGGGAACAGTGCCGCAGTCGGGGCGCGGCAAGGTTTCGGACACGTTGCGTTACACGACGATTAAGGAGGCACGATGAGCACGCGGCCTGTGTTGCCGGACGCCAGGAGGCGCGCACGCAGGGCGGCACTGCTGAACTACTTCTCGCTGTTTGGTTCGTTCAGCACGTTGATCTGCTGTGCGCTGCCTTCGGTGCTGGTGCTGGTGGGGATGGGCACGGCGGTGGCGTCACTGCTTTCCGCCGCTCCCTGGCTGGTTGGATTTTCACGGCACAAGGTATGGACGTTCAGCATAGCCGGGGTGTTGATTGCCGCGAGCTTTGTGGTGACTTATGTGGTTGCTCCGAGGTTGCGGCAGGGGACGGTCTGCGATGCGGACGATCCGGCGACGTGTGGGGAGGTGAGCCGGTTAAGTCGCGTGCTGCTGTGGGTCTCTGCCTTGATCTGGAGCGCGGGTTTTTTTGTCGCGTATCTTCTGGGGCCGATTTTGAACCACGCAGACGGGGTGCATTAGGAAAGGGGCAGGCCTAAAGGTGATGCGGCGCTTTATGGATTGGAGTATGCTGGGTCGCGTTGTTGAGACTGAGTTGACGGAGAGGAACGACGATGGCGATTGCACGGCAGGTTATTACTTCGCTGATGCCGGATGGCACGGACATTCTGGGGACAAAGGTGTTGGCGGTCAAGATTGCAGACGAGAATATCGTGTCCGGTTCACTGCTGACAGTGGAGAGCAACCACTTCTGCGTGCTGAAGTCGCGCGGGGCAGTGCTGAATGTGTATGAGACGGGGCAGTATGCGTTGACGACTCCGGATAAGCCGCTACTGGGATCGATTGCGCAGGGCTTTTTCGGGGGCAACTCGCCGTGGGTGTATGAGGTGATCTACATCAACCGCTCGAAGCTGCTGATTCGCAGCGAAGGCGTGGCAACGAGTGAAGAGATGGCCGAGATGGCGTATCAGGTGGATTACTACATCCACGTGGATACGAAGGAGGCCGCGCTGGATTTGATTACACACCTGCCGTTCAATGGGCACCTGATCGATACGAAGGAGGTCTCGGATTATGCGGGGCCTGCGATTGAACAGGCGATCAATCAGATTGTGCAGGTGACGAAGATGGAGGACATCAACGAGCACATCGGCGAGGTGCGCGAGCTGGTGAAGAACCATCTGACGGAATTTTTGAAGACCTACGGGATTACGCTGAATGATTTGAAGATCCTGATTATGCCGAAAGACGAGCGGATGCGCGAGCTGATCTCGCTGCAGGCGATTGGGCTTTCGCCGATGGAGTCGGTGCGGTATTACCTGGCGCTGCGGATGGCCGAGAAGGGGCTGGTCTCCGCGCCGAACGCGGCGGCGGGCGAGCCGTTCAACATTGGGCAGGCAACAGGGTTCTATCCGGTGGGCGCGGAGGCTGGGTTGCAACCACGGCAGGGAGAGAAGTGATGGCCGTCGGAATGAGTTTTTACGATACAGACAAGTTGCGGCAGATTGCGACAAACCTCTTCTATGGATGGGGGTATAACTTCTATCGCACGGAGAACCAGTTGCGTTCGGACGACCAGCTTGTGCGCTCGAAGGCGGCGTGGCTGCTGGGGATTGCGATGGCAAGTGTGACGGCGGCGGAGACCGAGTACAGACGCGAGTTTCTGCCGCCGCCTTCGCGTGTCAAGCCGTTTCCAGATGCGGCGGCGGTTGCTTCGGCGCAGAAGCTGGAGCTGCTGGCGAAGGGAATCGGCGCGCTGGAGGCGGCGATTCAGCAGCAGCCAGTGCCGGAGAACGATCGGATGACGCAGCGGTTTCGGCAAGAGGCGGCGACGCTGAGGACGCTGATTGAGCACGACGAGAAGCTTGTGGGGCAGTGCGAGCTGATGCGCTCGATGGTGGACCAGCAGACGGGGATGGCGATTCTTGAAAAGATAGCGGACCTGGAGGGTGGGCTTGGGGCGATTCGCGGGACGCTGCAACAGCGCGAGACGGTGCTGCACGGTGTAACTCAATAGTTCGATAGGTCTGGCCATTGATCTCGTGAGCCACGCACGTGGCCTTTTTTATCGCCTCAAAACATTATTTTGCATTGCGTCAGAATTCGTTTGACATCCCCTTCCGGGGCAAGTAAAACGTTTGCACGCTGATGATAGCGCTATCGGAGTGAGGTTCTTGCTGAATCTGATTTGGCAAGAAGCGGGGCATGCGCGTGCATTCCCTGTGGTAGATGGTGTTTTTACACAGGTAATTTTCTCAATTTTCCGGAGGAAGGATGATGTGCAGAAAATCTCAGATAAGGGTTTCTTGGTCAAGATGTGAGAGCGTTATCATAAAACCGAATCGGAGATCGAACTGTCTCTGGGTCGGTTTGATTGCCGGTTGTCTGCTGGCGATGCTGTCGGCGGGAGGCGTTCTACATGCCCAGGAATATCGCGGTGTGATCTACGGGCAGGTTAAGGACACGACGGGTGCGGTGATTCCGAATGCGATTGTCACTGTTACCAGCGGCGTTCAGACATACAGCGACAAGACGAAGGGGAGCGGGGAGTTCACGATTCCTTATGTGCAGCCGGGTCGTTACACCGTAACGGTCGAGGCGCCGGGTTTCAAGAAGGTAGTGCAGTCGAACGTGTTCGTCGATATTGCGCAGAAGAGCAACCTGAACTTTGTTATGCAGGTTGGCGCGGCCAATGAGACGGTTACGGTGGAGACCTATGCGATTGGGTTGAATACGGCGGACGCCTCCAGCGGCACGGTGATTGACCCCGAGAAGGTGCAGAACCTTCCGCTCAACGGCCGACAGGTGTATATGCTGCTGGCGCTGACGCCGGGTGTGAAGTTTACGCAGACGAGTTTTGGCGCGGGCGGCGGGTATTCGGGAACGCGCGGATGGGACGAGTCGAATGCGTATTCGATCAGCGGGCAGCAGGGCGCCTACAACCAGTTCATGCTGGGCGGCGCGCCGATCTCGCAGCAGGACGGCGGCGGAGCAGGCACGTGGAATATCTCTCCAAGCATCGACGCCATTCAGCAGGTAAAGGTGATGACCGCGACCTACGATGCACAGTATGGGCGTGTTGGCGGCGGAGCGGTCAACATCGTCATCAAGAGCGGAACGCCGAGTTTTCATGGAACGGTGTATGACTTCTGGCGCAACAGTGTGCTGGATGCGAATGTGTCCCAGTACAACCAGATCAATGCGGCGCGGCCGTATCACAATCAGCACCAATATGGCGGAACGATAGGCGGGCCGTTTCTCAAGAAGAATGCCTACTTCTTCTTCAGCTTTGAGGGATGGAGGGAAGTGCTGCCGGCGGCGGTTATCGCTACTGTGCCTACACCGGATATGTATCCGGACGGCAGCGGGAATGTGAACCTGAGCGGATATATCGCAGGCGAGAACAGGGGCCATATTTACGATCCGCTCAACTGTCTTCCTGTGGGCAGCTTGACCTGCAAGCGAACGCAGTTTCCGAACGACACAATTCCGGCCAATCGCATCAGCCCGATTGGGTTGAAGGTCATGAAGTTGTTTCCCCTACCCAACCGGCCCGGATACGACCATAACTATGTGTTGAACGGGAAAGATCGCTACCGGTACAACATGCCGATTGCGCGCGTGGACTATAACTTCACGAACAGAACGCGAATGTACGGCGAGTTTGCGTGGTGGTCGGGCACGGAGTTCCGCAACAACAGTGGTTTGCCTGGGCCAGCGATGACGGGCAATATCGACAACTACCGTTCGAGTCTGACACAGGTGCTGGATCTGACGCATACGTTTACGCAATCGCTGGTCAGCGATGTGCGGCTCTCGTTCAACCGGACGTGGAACCGCGGGCCAAACGGCAGCATATCGGCGGGCATCGCTAAACTTTCACCGAAAGACCTGGGTTTGACGATGCCTGCCATTCCGACGACATCGCGGCAGTGGGCACCGGAGTTTCATCTGAACGACGGATTTCCGCAACTGATTGGCAACACGGGAGACCCGGTGATCTATGAAACATACGATCTTGGGCCGTCGCTGACGCAGGTGATCCACCAGCACAACCTGCACTACGGCGGGGAGTTTGCGCTGTATCACGACATCACCGGCGGAGTCGGGCAGCCAAACGGGCAATTCAGCTTCAGTGATGGCTTCACTCGAAGAGATCCGTTTAACGGAGCTTCCAAACCCGACGGGTCCGTGATTGCTTCCTTGCTGCTGGGATATCCGAGCGGCGGAAGCGTACAGGATGCGCTGGCTCCGTACGAATCGTATAAGTACTACGGACTGTTCATACAGGATGACTGGAAGGTGAAGAGCAATCTGACCTTGAATGTCGGCCTGCGGTGGGACACGGAGACCTCGCCAGTCGAGCGGCACAATCATCTTCTGGCTGGGATTTGCCTGACCTGCACGAACCCGATCACCAGCCAGATTACCTTCCCTCCGGGCAATGTGCTTCCGAATGGAGCTACGATGGCGAACCCGCTGCTGGGCGTCATTCAATTTGCCAGCAGCAAGCTGACTGCCTATGACAACTACTCCGGCGAGTTCCAACCGAAGTTCGGCTTCTCGTATGCGGCGCGGCGGAACATCGTATTTCGCGGCGGTTGGGAGCTGGGCAAGGCGATCGGCATTGAACTTGGCGGAGCTTCGGCATGGAACCAGTCGACCAGTTACAACACATCGCCGGATGGCGGCATTACTCCTACATCGGACTTCCTGAATGGGAATCCATATCCCAACAGCTATGTGCCTGTTCCAGGAGATGCCCAAGGGGCATTGACGCTGGTTGGGCAGGGATTCGGAATCGATCAGCGGAATCGCAGGGTTCCGTTGGTACAGCAGTTCACGTTCGGCTTCCAGGCGCAACTTCCTGGGCAGATGATTGCAGAAGTTGGATACCTGGGGTCGCATACAACGGCTCTTCGCGCCTCCCGGCAATTTAATGGCTTGAGTGCGGCTGACTTCCAGAAAGGGCACGCCGATCCCAACTACCTGAACCAAAATGTGACGAACCCGTTCTATGGAGTGCTGCCTAAGAATGTTTCGATGGGGCAGAACCCGAAGATACAGGTCAAGAATCTGATGGTTCCGTATCCAGCTTTCAACGGGAACATCTATGTGTATACAGACCCACGCGGATATAGCAACTACAACTCGATGATCGCAAAGCTGGAGAAGCGTATCACCAGTGGAGGCGCGTTGAGCCGGGGTCTTAGCTTCCTGAGCTCATTCACGTGGTCGAAGCTGATGACCGGCAACAGCTACCTGAACAATAGCGGTGCGGGTCTGGTTGATCCGGCTCCTTATTATGCGATTGACGGTTCGGACCGGTCGTGGGCGCTGGCCTTTAGCGGTTTGTACGGGCTCCCGATTGGACGTGGTGGATTGATCGCCAGCAACGCGCACGGATTGCTGGGGACGGTCATCAACGGCTGGCAGCTTGACTGGATATTCCAGAACCAGTCTGGAACGCCGGTCGGTTATCCGAACGGAGACCTGTACAACTGTGGTACGTACAACCAGGTACCCGCCCACAAGAGCTGGAGTAGCTACCTCAATAATTCGCAGCCGAGTTGCTTCGCCAAGTTCCCGCAATATACGGCGGTGACTATGTTGCCGAGGACGACACAGGTGCGTAATCCCTGGGCACAGCAGACCCAGCTTGGCCTGGAAAAGAAGTTTGCGGTTACAGAGAGAGCAAACCTCCAGTTCAAAGCTGAGGCATTCAACGCAACCAATACACCCATCTTTGGTGGACCGGGTACGGGCAATCCAGAGCAGGCGCCCATTCCCAATACGAGGGGTATCGCTCTGAATCAGCCGGGCGGCTACACGGGCTACGGGACGGTTGGTTCGAACCAGCAGAACTTCCCGCGCCAGTTGCAGTTGTCTCTGAAGCTGTTGTTCTAGTGATGACGTGATGTGTTCGAGGCGTCTCCGTCTATGCGATGAGCTTAGGTTGGAGGCGCCTACGATTTGGTGGACATGCGCGGCGCTCTCTTGTGCGGCAACAGGAACATTGACGGCCTCCTGACTGCTGTGGCTGCTCACATGCTTCGTGTGAGAGAGTGGATACGCGAATTGCACACTCTTCTGAAGGAGTCATAAGACGAACATGCGCGCCGCATTTCTCTGCCTGTTGTCTCTTCTGGCTTTGCCCTCAACCGTGTTGGCTCAGGGAACTGTGCCTGTGTTTACGCGCACGGTTGGGTCGGCATCGTACAGCTTCGCCGGCGGTGATCCTGCGCAGGGACACGTGACGACAATTCCTACGGTGCTGGTTCCGGTCACGCTCTCATTTGAGGCAAAGCATGTTGCGGGCAGGTCCTTCGTGATGAACGCAGACGCGGATGTGCCGCGAGTTGTTCGTTCGCCAATCTTCTCGAAGGCTGCCTTTGGTGCGGGTGGCGAGACGCAATATATCGATGCGATGATGCGTGCCACGTTTCCCGGCGCGAAGGGATGGCGCACGCTGCTGGGCCGGCCGGAGGTGAAGCCGGTGAAGATTACTGTCCCGGCTGGGTACGGTTACGTGCTGACGTCGAAGAGGAGCGGCACGATTGCGATTGTTGATCTTGAGTTTTTGCAGAAGGAATTGTTTAAGCGGCTTCCGAAGCAGGATGGGAAGCTGGTGATCGCCGTGACGCACAACACGGCGTACTATGCGCTGGGTGACGCGACGGTGTGCTGCTCGTGGGGCACGCACGGTGTGGACCGGGCGACGGGGAACTCGTTCGTGCTTGGCTCGTATCTGCGCGGCGCGCCGGCGATTGTTACGGATCGGGATGTGCAGCCGCTCTCTCAGCAGCTTGCGGAATTTTTCTATGATCCTGTGCGCGATCCGCTGGTGACTACGCCGCTGTTTCAGCAGAGCACGGCTGCGCGGGGAAATGTTGTGCCGAGATGGATGCGTCCGGTCTCGCTGCGCGCGGGTGAGGAGGGATCGTGTGGCGGGTCGGGTGTGGGGTCTATGTATTTTCTGCTTGAGCCCACGGATGTAAATCATAAGAATAATTTTCCGGCGTCGCCGGGGTTTCAGGTACGCATGAAGAGTGAGACGTATCACGTGCAGAATGTGGCGTTGTTGCAGTGGTACGTTGGCGGTGATGCGAGCCTGGGCGGCGACTTTAGTTTCCCCGATCGTAAGGCGCTTGTCGCTGCTGCTACGCCGTGTCCGGTCTTCCGCATGGGCGAACGGCCTTCGTCTGCGGCTGCGGTTGAGCCAGTGCAACCGAGCGGTGCGCCGAATGGGCATCAGTTGATCGGCTATTGGACGGGGCATGGCGTGGGAGGAGCGCCGTTTGCGCTGCGCGATGTTTCGCCGCAGTGGGACGTGGTCATTGTTGCGTTTGCCACGCCGGATAAGGATTCTGCGGGGACGCTCTACTTTCGTCTGCCCAGAGGGATCGATCCGGCGCAGTTCAAGGCGGATGTTGTGTATCTGAAGAGCAAGGGCAGGAAGGTGATGATCTCGCTGGGCGGCGGCGGCAAGTTTTTCACGATGCCTGACGCGGAGAGTACGCAGCGGTTTCTTGCGTCGGTGACAAGCATCATCTCGGAGTATGGATTCGATGGGATTGATCTGGACTTTGAGAGCCCTTCGCTCGTGATCGATCCTGGCGATACGGATTTCAGGCATCCGACGACACCTTCGATTGTGAATATGATTGCCGCGCTGCGGCATTTGCGCGAGCACTTCGGGCCGGGGTTCATGATTAGCCTGGTGCCTGAGGGGACGCAGATTCCGGCGGGCTATCCGGCGTATGGCGGACAGTTCGGTTCGTATCTGCCGATTGCGTATGCGGTGCGTGACATTCTTTCGTTTGTCGATGTGCAGGACTACAACACGCCGCCATTGCAGGGGCTGGATGGCGAGATCTATCAGACTGGCTCGGTGGACTATCACGCGGCGATGACGGAGCTGCTGTTGCGTGGGTTCAACGTTGGCGGGAGTCCGAGGCATTTCTTTCCCGGACTACCGGCGCGGCAGGTTGCGGTTGGGTTTCTGACTGGCTACTCGACGCCGAAGGAGGTGAGCGAGGCGATGGAGTACATCATCACCGGGAAGGCTCCGGCCGGTGCGAGTTATAAGCTGCGGAAAGCGGGCGGTTATCCGGAGATGATTGGCGCGATGTTCTGGACGATCGACGCGGACTTGTGGGGTGGTTACAACTACTCGAATGTGATTGGGCCGCAGTTGCATGGGTATCCGGCTGGCAGGTAGGGCGATCTGCTATAAGGGGTTACGTTTTGCGCGTAGGAGAGAAGATATGGGGGTCTCTCCACTTCGGCGGCAAATGCGCCGCCTTCGGTCGAGATGACGTGCTTTGGTGGCGCGACAAACGAGCGCAGCAAGAAACGCCGCAGACGGACTCTGCGGCGTTTCGGTTTGATCGGATAGTTTGCTGAGTTATGCGCCGACTGGCTCGGCTGCCTTGACGTTGACGGGGGTGAGCCAGTTGTAGCGGTCGGGCTTGAGGCCATTGACGATGGAGAAGAACTCGTTGTGGAGCGCGGTGGTGATGGGGCCCATCTTTCCGTCGGCGATGAGGATGCGATCGACGGAGCGGAGGTGGGTGACTTCGGCGGCGGTGCCGGTGAAGAAGGCCTCGTCGGCGATGTAGATCATCTCGCGCGGCAGGGCTTGCTCAACGACTTCGATGCCGAGCTGTTTCGCCAGCGTGATGACCGAGGCGCGCGTGATGCCGCTGAGGACGGAGTTGGCTACCGGCGTGGTGTAAAGGACGCCGTTGCGGACGAGGAAGAGGTTTTCGCCCGAGCCTTCAGAGAGATAGCCGTTCACGTCGAGCGCGATGCCTTCGGAGTAGCCGTTGATGTCGGCCTCCATGCGGATGAGCTGCGAGTTCATGTAATTGGCGCCGGCCTTGGCCATGGAAGGCATGGTGTTGGGCGCGAGGCGGTTCCAACTGGAGATGCAGACGTCGCCGCCATCGTGACCGGAGACGTATTTGCCCCATGGGAAGTTGGCGATGTAGACCTCGACGGGATTCTTGAGCGGATTGACGCCCATCTCGCCGTAGCCGCGGAAGGCGATGGGGCGGATGTAGCAGGGAGCGACGCCGTTGGCTTCGACCACATCGACGACTGCGGAGCAGAGCTGCTCGACCGTGTAGGGGAGCGGCATACGGTAGATCTTGGCGGAGTCGGCCAGGCGCTGTATGTGCTCGGGCAGGCGGAAGACGCCAGCGGAGTTGGGCTGCGCGTAACAACGAATCCCCTCGAAGACCGAGGAGCCGTAGTGGACGACGTGGGACATGACGTGGATCTGGGCTTTGTCCCAGGGGATGAGGTTGCCGTTGTGCCAGATGTTTTTGGTGGTCTCTAAGGGCATGGAGGACGCTCCTGAAGGGCTCTTTATCCAATTATAGCGGGGTTCGTTTACCGGCCATGCAAGAATGAGAGCGTGGCGTTTGATTCACATCTGGCGAGTCTGAGCGGGTTGCAGCACTCGGCGTATGTGCAGTTTTCGGTGCTGGCGCTGAGTTCCATCTTTTTTCTGGTGGACCCGTTTGCCGCGTTGCCGACGTTTCTGGCGGTGACGGCG
>NZ_DASUBE010000138.1:0-15813 GCF_035763405.1 Edaphobacter sp. | reverse complement strand
GCCTGCGTCGTCTTCCAGTCCGGCTTCACGGCCAATGCAGGCACGGTGTCGAGCATTCTTGGCAAGGAGGACTTTATCGTCTCCGACGAGCTGAACCACGCGAGCATCATCGATGGCGCGCGGCTCTCCAGGGCGAAGATCAAGGTCTTCCGTCACAAGGATGTGGCACACGCCGAAGAGCTGCTGAAGGAGATTCAGCACGAGCCGGGGCATAAGCTGCTCATCACCGACGGCGTCTTTTCGATGGACGGCGACATCGGCCCTGTAGACAAGCTGTGCGACCTTGCCGACAAGTACGGCGCGATCATGATGGTCGATGACGCGCACGCTTCCGGCGTACTGGGGCGCAACGGACGCGGCAGCGTCGATCATTTCCACTGCACCAGCCGCGTGGACGTGCAGGTAGGCACGCTCTCGAAGGCCATCGGCGCACTGGGCGGCTATGTCTGCGGCTCGCGCGACCTGATCGACTATCTCTACCATCGGGCGCGGCCGTTTCTATTCTCGACCTCGCATCCGCCGAGCGTCGCCGCCACCTGCATCGCCGCCTTCGACATCCTGGAGCAGGAGCCGGAGCGCATCGAGCGCCTGTGGACGAACGCGAACTACTTCAAGCAACAGCTTGCCGCCGCAGGCTTCGACATCGGCGGCCGCACCACGCCTGCCAGCGAGACGCCCATCACGCCGATCATCGTCGGCGACGGGCGCAAGACGATGGACTTCAGCCGTGCGCTCTTCGACGCAGGCGTGATGGCCACCGGCATTGCCTTCCCGACCGTCCCGGAAGGCAAGGCGCGCATCCGCACCATCATGACCAGCGAGCACACCCGCGAGCAACTCGACCAGGCGCTCGAAACCCTGACCTCGGTGGCGAGGAAGATGGGCATCGTGTAACGGAACTCGAAAGCAACGTCATCTCGACCGGAGGCGGCGCTTTTGCCGACGGAGTGGAGAGATCCCCGTATTTTCATCCCAGCCGATACCAACAATCCGTCTGTCAAGCCCGCTAATCACTCAACCTGCTCAAACTAAACGACTTCCCCGTGGCGGTTTTGCCTTTCCCAACCTGCTATCCTTAAATCAGCTCCCTCGCCGAAGAAACCATCTTCGTCGAGGGATTACCCATTTATAATGAATACTTTAGGAAAATCCCCCCATAGGATCAATGCTTTACAAGGACATCGAACAGGTAGTCCGAACCTAAGTCCTTTGTTAGAAGGACTTTAGCACTTAAGTACCGGGGGGGGGTACACCTAGCTGTCGAGCATCTTCAGCGCCTTGGTGACGGTGACGATGAGGCGGTTGAAGGAGGCGGTGAGCTGGGCGATCTCGTCCTTGCCGCGCACCGGCAGGCCGCTGCCGTCGAACTGGCCCAGGCTGGCTCTGTCTGCTACCGCCGAGAGCCTGCGCACCGGCAGGATGATGAGGAAGTAGAGCACCAGATTGACCGCCACGATGATCCCAACGAATGTGACGCCGAGCGCCAGCATCAACGTGCGGAAGGCACGGTTGGCAATCTGAAACGGCAGGTCCATCGGTACGGAGACGATCTGCGCGGCGACCACCTGGTTCAGGTTCCAGCCGAAGCCGTTGTCGGAGCCGTATTTATTGATCATGGTCTGCGGTGCAATGGACGGCGAGCTGTGGCACTGCATACAGCCCTGCCCGGCAACGATAGGATGCGCGAGATAGAGCGACATGCCGGTAGGTGTCATGCGCTCGCCGACGAGTTCCTTGTCCGACGGGTTGTTGCGGAAGTGTTCGATCACGTCCGACTCCCAATCGACGGCGCGGTCCTGCGGGTTGGTCGGGTTGAGCGTGGCCTCGCGGTAGGTGTAATCAGGAAAGTTCTGCCGCAGCTTCGAGAAGATGACGGTCGCGCCGTGTGCCGGAACGGTCTCGGGCAGGAAGGTGTGCATGTCGTCGGCGGCCTGCATGAGCAGCGGCTTGAGTTCGTCGTCGGTGTACTTGCGCGTGGCCGTGGCGCTCTCCATCATCAGCTTGGCCTGCTGGACGACCTGCGCTTTGGCGTTGTCAATGAGGAACGAGTGCGCGATGGAGGCGACGATGGCCAGCGCAATGGCGACAAGCACGATGAGCAGCAGATTGAATTTGAACAAGAGCTTCATGCGGTCTCCGAACGATCAGCAACTGAAGATGAAAAGGTTGAGTGGGAGAAGTTTATAGCAGGCTGCGGAGTTTCGTGGTGAGTTTGATGTGGAGTAAAGGGTAGGCGTATCGCTGTGATGAACAGCAGATTCCTTCAGCTTCGCTCAGGGTACGGCGTGGAACGGCAAAACACGGTACCGAAGACAAATTCGTTACTGAACGGCTCATAAGACAGTGCAGCCGCTCACATGTATGGTGAGCGGCTGCGCTGTGCTTGTGGATCGCGGGTTATTTTTGTGCTGCTTCGTGCGGATAGTCCGCGCGGAGAGCGAGGATCTCGAACGGTTTGATGGGGAGGGTGACTTTGTTATTGGTGATAGTGAGCGGCTGGCCCTCAGGCTTCTCCATCAGGTTGACCTCGGTGGCTGAGGTTGCGCCGGGAGGCAGGGTGAAGGTGACGTTCGCGTCCTTGCCGGCCCACTCGAAGACGTGGAAGACGAGGGCGTTTGAGTCCTCGGCCTTTTTGACAGCGGTGAGGACGACGTTCTCCGGTTCGACCGAGAGATACGAGTGCTCGGCTGGCCCTGAGCCGGTGTGCGACTCCACCTGCGTGGCTTTGAGCGTGTAGTTGTAGCCGTAGCCGCGCCGCTCGGTCAGCGCCTGTTGCCACGTTCCGGCGTGCGGGTAGAGCTCGTAGCTGAAGTGCTGATGACCGCGGTCGGCCTCAGCGTCGGGCCAGGTTGGGGAGCGGAGCAACGAGAGGCGAAGCATGTTGCCGACGCCGTCATAGCCATACTTCGATTCGTTGATGAGTGAGAAGCCGTGGTGGCCGTCGCCGAGGTCGGCCCAGCGTTGCGCGGGCACCTCGAAGCGCGCCTTCTCCCAGGAGTTGTCGCGTGTGGTGGGACGCTGGATGCTGCCGTAAGGAATCTCATAGGTAGCGAACGGCGCGGAGGCAGCGAGCGGGAAGGCGGCCTTGAGCAGGACGTGCGTCTCGTGCCAGTCGATATTGTTGACGACGTTGACGGTGTCGGCCCCGGCGTAGAGCTGGATGTCCTGAACGAACTTCGAGCTTTGCCAGGTACGGCTGACGCGGATGACGGCGCGCACAGGATTATTCTCGACGAGCTTGACGGAGTCCACCTCGTCGATGGGAGTCATGTGATCGAGCGTGCCCGGGTCGATGTTCCAGGCGTCGTACTGCTTGGGCAGGTCGTGGAAGGTCTGGAGCTGGTTGCCGCAACCCCCGGCGGCGATGGTTTCAAAGCTGGCTTTTTTGTCGTAGAGGCTGGTAATGCAGCCGGTCCTGGGATCGACGACGACTTTGAGCGCGGCGTTTTCGAGCGTGGTGTCTGAGGCTTTGAGGTCGCTGGTGAACGCGCGATGGCCGGGGACGACGTGCAGGACCTCGTAACCCATCGAAGGTACGTCCTTCACCTCGATAAGCAGCTTGTAGCTGTGCGTCGCCGCGTTGCTGGAAAGTACAGTTGAGGGCAGCACGCGGTCGTGCGCATCGAGCACGGAGACTTCTTTGCCGGTCGCCGTAGGCATCTGCACGTCCACGGTGACGTTGCCGTCGCGCTGCCAGGCGAGCGGGTTGAAGACAAGCACGGGGACGCCGGTGGCGACATGCGTGTCGATGCGCGCGGAGAGTGTGTCAAGCGCCTTCGCGGAGATTTCGTTCGTGGCCCAGTGGACCTGGTTGTAATCCTTCTGCGCGTCCTTATAGATGATGCCGATGCCGGAGCCTGCGGCAAGGTCGTGGAAATCGTTGAAGGTGATCTTCTTCCACGCTTCGGTGAACTCGGCGTTCGGATAGCGGTTGCCGTCGAGCCAGGCGAGCGAGGCGAGCTTCTCGGCGTTCAGCGTCCACTCTTCGGAGTAGCGCATGTTGTGTTTGTGGCGGGCCTGCGTGGTGAAGACGCCGCGGTGGTATTCGAGGTACATCTCGTCGTCCCAGGTAGGGATGGAGATCTGGTCCGCGACGGGCGTGGGAAACGTGTAGCCATCAGCGATGGTCTTGTAGTCCCAGGTCTTCGATTCGGGGGCGATCTTCTTTTCGACGCTGGAGAAGTAGGGCTGCGCGGTGCCGAACTGCATGTTGGGAACGATCTTGTCGGGCTGCGACCAGTGCTCGCCTTCGTCGAGGACGGCGCGGGTGGGGCCGCCGCCGTGGTCGCCGACGCCGTAGAGGTCCAGCATCTCGGTCATGCCGGGAGCGCGCTGGCGGGCCACGGCGAGATCATGGGCCAGACGGACTGGGCTGAGGTCGCGGTTGCCGTAGCCTTGCGGGAAGTAAGTAAGAACCTTGCTTCCATCGGGCGACTGCCACCAGAACAGCTTGAAGGGGAGCTGGTTGGTATCGTTCCAGGTCATCTTCTGGGTGACGAAGTAGTCGATGCCGCTGCGTTTGTAGATCTGCGGGAGCTGCCAGTTGTAGCCGAACGAATCGGGGTTCCAGCCGATGCGGACATCGACGCCGTAGTGCTCTTTGTACCAGCGTTTGCCGAGCAGGATGGAGCGCGCGGTGGACTCGCCGCCGGGCATGTTGAGGTCCGGCTCGACCCACATGCCGCCGACGACCTCCCAGCGGCCCTCTTTGATGCGCTTGTTGATCTCGTCGTTCATCGGCGGATACTTGTCGGCCATCCACTCGTTGTACTGCGCGGCGGACTGGGTGTAGGTGTAGTTGGGAAACTCGTTCATCAACTGGAGCGCGGTGCCGAAGGTGCGCTTGACGACATCGACGGTTTCGGTCCAGGGCCAGAGCCACGCGGCGTCGATGTGCGAGTTGCCGGTGACGTGGAAGGTGGCCTCTTTGAGCATGGGCTTGAGCGGCTCAAGGTCGGCCGTAGCCTGCTTGAGCGAGGCGTCGAACTTCGCCTGGTCGTTCGAGTCGAGCGCATTGAGATCGACTGCCGTGATGGCCTGTTCGAGCGTGGCCATGTCGGCGGTTGGGTTTTTGGAGAGCGATGGGATGAGGATGGTCGAAGTGAGGAACTCAAGCCGCGCGTCTTCCGGGCTGGGACGGCTGGGCGAGAAGTCTACCTTGAGCGTCACACCGCCGAAGGTCTTCTTATCGACGGTGTTGAGCAGTTTGACGGCGACGAGCACCTTCTCGCCGGGCTTGGCCTGGTCGAAGAGGACGATGGGTTCGAGGTCGTCGCCGAGCGCAACGCGGCGACCGTTGAAGTAGATGATCTGCGGCATGGGACCGTTGGCGCGGGCGTGGAAGGTGAACCAGATGCGCGTGCCGGTGAGATCGTAGCCGTTGAGGGTCTGGGGCACCTCGATGGTGCGGCGGTACCAGACGGACTCGTTGGGCGCCTCGCTGCGGGGCTTGACGAGCTGCCAGGAGCTGTCGTCGAGCGTGGGGTCTTCGCCATGCGGCAGGTCGCCGGCGTGGTAGCGCCATTCAACGGCGGGCAGGTCGTCGAAGGTGGAGAGGCGCTCGATCACCTTCTGGGCCTGGGGCGAGAGCGACTGGGTGACGTGGGCTAACTGCGCCTGCCTCTGGGCGTTTGCACTGGGCGCAAGGACAAAGCAAATGGCGGCGAGAACGGCGGTTGCCATCTGGCGCGCAATGACGAAGCGTGGATGAAAGGTCACGGGAACTCCTTCTGGGTTGAGCGCGGCAAGAACCATGCGCTCGGAACACAGGAAGTCTAACCCAAATTATGATTGCGCTCTCATAAAATCGTTCGGTCGAGCGGATTTTTCCCGGGACGCGCAAAATTCTCTGCCTGTGTGATAGCATCCGGTTCCCCGGGATGCGCCCTCCGGCCGCGCTCCGAAATGACGTAATTTGCATGCTGCCGGACTGGGGGCCGGGCGAAGGGCTGACGGGTGATACCGCGAGTGTCCGGTCGTGCGTCTATGGATGCAGGCGCACGTACCGACGATCTCCGGAGTTGGGAGGGTCTTGCCGTATGAGGGTCTATCAGGGAAGCGATATTCGTAACGTGGCCGTGGTGGGTCATGCGCACTCGGGCAAAACGACATTGATTGCCGCGCTGCTTCACGCCGCGAAGATGACGCCTGGGTTGGGACGGGTGGAAGACGGGTCGGCGGTGACGGCCTACGACGAAGAAGAAGTGGCGCGGCGGACGACTATGTCGAACGCCGTGGCGTTTGCCGAGTGGAGCGGCGTGAAGGTCAACCTGCTCGACACACCCGGCTTCCACATGTTCGCGCACGAGGCGCGAGGCGCGATGCTGCCTGTAGAAGCGGCGATGATTGTGCTGAATGCGCAGGCGGGCGCCGAGACCGTGACGGATCGCGTGTGGAACTACGCTTCGGAGGTGAACCTGCCGCGTGTGCTGGTGATGAATCAGGTCGACCATCCGAAGGCCGACAGCCGCGTGGGCAGAATACAGATGATCGAGCAGTTGCAGGCGCGGTGGGGCAGGCAGGTGGTGCCGGTGCAGTTGCCGATTGTGGACAAGGACGGCTTCCACGGCGTGGTGGACCTGGTGACGATGAAGGCGTTTCTGTATAAGCCGGACGGAGACGGTCGCGGCGAGGTGGGCAAAATTCCTCGTGTGATGGAAGAGGACTCGAAGGCCGCGCACGAGGCGCTGGTGGAGCTGGTGGCCGAAGGCAAAGATGAGCTGATGGAGGAGTTCTTCCGCGAGGGCACGATTCCTGAGGAGCATCTGATCGGCGCCTTGCACGAGGCCATACGCGAGGACAGGATCTTTCCCGTGCTCTACGCAAGCGGCTTGAGAAACGTAGGCACGGATCACCTGCTGGACTTCCTGAAGGTGTATGCTCCTTCGCCTGTGGAGCGCGAGCCTGTGGCCATGCGCGGGCTGAAACGCACCAACGGCAATGGCCACGCGAATGGGCAGCATGGAAACGTCGAGATGCTGGAAGAGATTGTGATGCGCAATGTGGACGACAAGCAGCCGCTGGCGCTCTATGTCTACAAGACGATGACGGACCCGTTCGCAGGCAGAATCTCGTTCTTCAAGGTTGTTAGCGGTATGGTGAAGAACGACACGACGGTGCAGAACTACACGCACGGCGAGCAGGAGCGGCTGGCGCACCTTTCGATCATGCAGGGACGCAAGGCCGTCGAGGTCGCTGAGCTGCACTCGGGCGACCTGGGCGCAGTGGCGAAGCTGCACGTCACGCTGACCGGCGACACGATGGGCGAGAAAGGGCAGGACATCTTCATTGAGCCGGTATCGATGCCCGAGCCGGCGATGACCTACGCGATCGAGCCGAAGTCGCGCGCCGACGAGGACAAGCTCGCGCCCGCGCTGCACAAGCTGATGGAAGAGGACCTGATGCTGCGCTTCTTCCGCGACCCGCAGACGAACGAGTTTCTGGTGGCGGGAACGGGGCAGCCGCACATCGAGGCGGTGGTCTCGAAGCTGAAGCGGCGCTATCACACGGAAGTGACGCTGAAGGCCCCGAAGGTGCCTTACCGCGAGACGATTCTGGGCCGGGGCGAAGCGCAGGGGCGGCACAAGAAGCAGACCGGCGGCCATGGCCAGTTCGGCGACTGCAAGATCCGTATGGAGGCGCTGCCGCGCGGCAGCGGCTTCGTCTTCGAGAACGATATCTTCGGCGGCGCGATTCCGCGGCAGTATATTCCAGCGGTGGAGAAGGGCATTCAGGAGTCGGCGGCGCGCGGGTATCTGGCGGGGTTTCCAGTAGTGGACTTCAAGGTGTCGCTGTATGACGGAAGCTACCACGACGTGGACTCGAGCGAGATGTCGTTCAAGATGGCTGGACGGCTGGCGTTCCGCAAGTGCATGGAGCAGGCGAAGCCCGCGTTGCTGGAGCCGGTGATGAAGGTCGAGATCGAGACGCCGGACGAGTTTGCCGGGACGCTGCTGGGCGACCTGAACTCGCGGCGCGGGCGCGTACAGGGCATGGAGTCGGGCGGCGTAGGCACGGTGGTGCGTGCAGAAGTTCCGATGGCCGAGATGTTGAGCTACGGCACCACGCTGACTGCGATTACGCAGGGACGCGGCAGCTACAGGATGGAGATGGGCCACTATGAGGTGGTGCCGCCGATGATTGCGCAGAAGATTTTGGCGTCTGCGAAGCGGCCTGTGCAGGATGAGGCCGAGGAGTAGCCGGGACAGATGATCCTGATAGAGCGAGAGGGCAGAGAAGAGTGAGGAAGCTGATCGTCTTCAATCACGTGTCGCTGGATGGCTACTTTGTGGACGCGCACGGCAAGATGGACTGGGCCCGAACTGCCGCCGACGACGAGGAGTGGAATGCGTTTGTCGCGGAGAATACGAAGGGCGGCGGCCCGCTCCTGTTTGGGCGCGTGACGTATGAGCTGATGAACAGCTTCTGGCCTACGTCGATGGCGTCGGCCATCCATCACGAGGTGGCGGCGCGGATGAACACGCTGCCGAAGATTGTGTTCTCAAAGACTCTCGGCGAGGCCACATGGAGCAACACGCAGCTTGTGCGCGACATGGTTCCGGCTATACGCAGGATGAAACAGGAGCCGGGTGAGAACATGACGATCATGGGGAGCGGCTCCATCGTCTCGCAGCTTGCGGCAGAGGGGCTGATTGATGAGTTCCATGTGATCGTGAACCCGATCGTGCTGGGCAAGGGACGAACGATGTTCGAGGGCATCGGCGAGCGGATGCCGCTGACACTGACGAAGAACCTGGCGTTCAGCAATGGATGCGCGTATCTGTGCTACGAGCGGCTGGGGTAAGCGTGCGGGGCTCTACGCGGCAATTCTCTTTTGCGGCTGGAGCAGGTAGTAGGTGATGGCGGCGACTGGAATAAGGAAGACGAGCGAGCCGATGACCCACATGATGACCGCTCCGGCGACCTGGTCGGCGAGGGGCTGGATGCCGAAGGGGTTCGGGTTGTTGACGTAGAACGTGTAGACCGGCTCGCCGCAGAAGGCGAGAAACGCCGAGAGTGCCGTGTTCACCAGGTCGGCCGCAACGAGATAAAGCAGCAGATACCAGCCGTGAGAGCGCGTGTGCGAAGGCCACGGGCGGATGATCGGCCACCAGAAGAGGATTGACGAGAAGAGGAAGCAGAGGTGCTCGACGTCGTGCCAGAGCTCGTGTTCGAGCGCGAAGTCGTAGGCTCCGGGGACGTGCCAGCCGAGGAAGAAGAGGTTCATGGCGAGCCACGCGATGACGGGCGTCGTGAGCCAGTGGCCGAGGCTGCGGAGCGGCTTCAACCGAATGAGCGGGCCGAGGATGTGCTTTGTGATGGGACGCGGAAGGCCGCGCAGGAGCGGGACCGTTGGGTGGCCGAGCAGGATGAGCGGGGGGACGAACGACATGAGCAGCAGATGCTCGACCATGTGGGCGCTGAGGAGTGCGTCGGCGAAGCCGTCCATGGGCGAGCCGATGGCGAGCCACAGGATGGCGAGGCCAGTGAGAAAGCTGGCGAGTCGCCAGTCGGGGAACTGCGCCGGGCGCGTTTTGCGAATGGCAAACCAGCCGCGCGCGTAGATGATGGCCGTGAGGAGGGTCACGGTGGTGAGGAAGATAGGTGGGGACCACTCGGCGAAGATGGCGCGGTAGGCTGGGGGCATGGTTCTACGGGAAGCGATGAGCAGGTTCTCCCGCTACGCGGAAGGATGACAACTCTCTATAGATGACGACTCTTTATGACGGACAACGCTGTTGCCGCTTGAGTCGCCGATGCCCCTCAGCGCTTCTCCGGCTCGGTTGGAGGCAGGCTACCGGTGTTGGCTACGTGGCGCGAGGCGTCGATGGCGGGCGCTTCGTTGCCGCGCAGCGTGGTGAGGAAGCGGACGAGCGCCGTGGTCTCCGATGGGCTGAGCGAATTGCCGTAGGCAGGCATGTTGCCGCCGCCCTGCAAGACCTGGCGGATGATCTGGTCTTCGGTCATGCGTGACGCAATGGAATCGAGCGCCGGACCGCGCATTCCTCCTTCGCCGCCGATGGAGTGGCAGTCGCGGCACTGCTTGTACTGGAAGACGATGGCGCCCTCGCGCTCAAGCGGCGTGCGGTTGTGCAGATACTCGGTGGGGATGGGGTCGCTGGTCCAGGCGTTCATCACCGGGCTCCACGGCGTGTACATGCCGAGCCGCGTGAAGACGCCGAGCGTGACCGCGATGACGGCCAGCGAGAGTACAGCAACCGGGCGACGCGACCAGTGCTTTTCGCCTTCTCCTGCAACCAGCGGCAGCAGCAACATGCAGATGATCACAATAGTCGGGACGATGAAGATGACCGGCGTTTCGAGTGCGGGCGGAAGGTAGGCGAGGACGGCGTAGATCCAGAGGAAGGCGAAGTCGGGCTTGGGCGCGGTCTGGATGATGGTGGGGTCGGGCTGGCCGGTGGGGCCGAATGGGCCGAAGAAGAGCGCGCAGGCGATGATGGCCAGCATGATCGCGGCGGCGAAGACAGCGTCCTTCCATGCAGCTTCGGGCACGAAGGGAATGCCGGTCTCGTGAGTCAGCTCCTTGTATTCGCGCTGGTAGTTGGCGCGGGTGACGATGCGACCGGGCATGGGCCACTCATTGATGCCCAGGCGGACGACCATCAGCACGTGCAACGCGACGAAGGCGATGAGGATGCCGGGGATGATGAAGACGTGCAGCGCGAAGAAGCGAGTAAGCGTTGGACCGCCGATGATGGGTCCGCCGAGCAGGAGATCGACGAGACGCTGTCCGATGTAGGGAACGCGGCTGAGGATGGATGCGCCGATGCCGAGACCCCAGTAGGCGTCCTGATCGAAGCGGAGGACCTGGCCGGTGAAGGCCATGCCGAGCGTGAGCAGCAGCAGGAAGACGCCGATGATCCAAGTCAGCTCGCGGGGAAATTTATACGCCCCGAAGAAGAAGACCTGCGCCATGTGGATGAGCACGATGGCGATCATGAAGTCCGAGCCCCAGCCGTGCAGCGCGCGGATGAACCAGCCGAGCTGGACGGAGTGGTTGAGGAATTCGAGGCTGGCCCAAGCGTGGTTGGCCGAGGGCGTATACACCAGTCCGAGCAGAATGCCGGTGACGACCTGTAAGACAAGGATGACCGTGGCGGCGCTGCCGAAGACGTACCACCAGCTCGATGTGCTGGCGGGAACGGGATGCACGGCGGCTTCGATGGCAGGTGCGCCGATGCCTAGGCGCATCTCGAACCAGTGATAGAGCGCGATAGAGCGTTGTTTTATCCCTGGCATGAGGCGCACTCCGGCTTTGGTTCCTGAATCGATGCGACGGTGGCCGCGCCTTCGATATGGACGAGCGGCGACTGGCCTGCGCAGGCGGTCTGACGAGAGAGATTGGGCAGCTTGCCGACCTGAATCATGAGCGTGTTGGCGATGATCTTGTGGTCGTACTCGAAGAGGCCGCGCTCGGGCGGGCCGGAGGCGCGGGAGCCGTCAGCGTAATACGCGCCGCCGTGGCAGGGGCAGAGGAAGAGTTGCGACTGCGAGAACCAGCGCACAGGACAGCCGAGGTGGGCGCAGTTGATGGCGAAGACCTGGAACTTGTTGCCCGCGATGCGGCGCACCCAGCAGGGGATGTCGCCGGTTGCGCCGTCCCACTTGGTGGTGACGGGGTTGCGGAAGTTGACCAGGCGGGTCTGGCCTTCAGGAAAGTCAGCGAGCGGGCCGAGCGGTACCCAGGAGTTTGCTGCCGCGGCCTTCTTCGCCGCAGGGCCCAGCAGATAGCCGACGATAGGCACGGCGAGTACGACACCCACCGCGCCGTTGAGCACAAGCGAGAGCTTGAAGAGAAAGGTGCGGCGTGAGCGTCCGGCTGCGTTCAGAGCTTCGGACGTTGCGGAGTGGCCGCTTTGCGGTGCTTGATCGTGAGCGTGTTCTGGCTCAGGGGGCGTCATTTTGCTGCTCCTGTTACTGATCCTGCGGTGGTATTCGTTTCGGCGTAAGGCTGGCCGGGATTATCGGTGCGGTGCAAGGCGAGCCAGGCAACGATGTCCGTAGTTTGCTGGCCGGTGAGCAGCGGGTGTTCGGAGCCGCCACGCCAGTCGGGCATGTGGCGATCAGGCAGCCCGGCGAGGATGATGCTGCGCAGCCCCTGGTCGCTGATGAGCGCGAGGTACGCGGGATCGACGATGGAGCCTTGCTTGTATTTTCCGTTCTGGCTTCCTTCGCCATTTGCACCGTGGCATTTGGCGCAGGAGGCAGTGAATGCCTGCTGGCCGCGTGCGGCATCTCCCGCTTCGGCGTCAGCATAAGGCGGCGGAGTTTGTCCGGCGAGGACGCCGGGCTTGCCCCAGGTCTGAACGATGCCGTGCGCGAGGATGGCGACCTGCTGGTCGGTCAACATGCCTCCTGCGGATTTGGCGAAGGCAGGCATCAGCTTGCCGTCAACGCCGCCGGCGATGACGCGGTGGATGTTGTCCTCGCCTGCGATGGCGACGTAGACCGGGTTATTGAGCGCGAGGGCCGCGCCGTCTTTGCCGGTGACGCCGTGACAGGCGGCGCAGTTTTCCTTATAGAGCGTGCTGAAGTCCACGACCTGCTCGGGGCGGACGACCTCCGGACCGGGACCGGGGCGTCCGGGGATGCGCGAGCAGCCAAGCGCGGCGAAGCAGAGCACGCCCAGCGTTCCAACCAGAAACGCGCTCGTTCGTCTTGATGGTTTCGGGGCCTGGATCATTGCTCGTCGTCCTTCGTTTCGGGAAGATGCGCGCCGTGCAGACCGGCGCGGATGGCAAACGGCAAGGCGCGGAACTGTCCCGTGCGCACCTTCACCTGGCGGTTGACGACATAGCCGCAGACCAGTCCGAAGGCCACCTGCGAAGCGATGAACCACAGCCAGTCGATGCGCTCGTTCAGAATTGGACTGATGATGCCGAGCGCCGAATAGAGAATCCCTGTCCACAGAAACGGCGCGACGAAGCCGCAGGTCAGGATGGGCTTGCGCGGGAACATGGGAAGCATTGCGCCATAGAGCAACCCGATGAGGACCGAAGCCAGTCCGTGGATTGCCGTCGCGGCAAGCAGGCCTTCGAGATGGAACTGCCCGAGAAAAGCGTCGGATTTTCCCGCCCAGCTTACGAAACCGCCAGCCGCGAGCAGGTTGACCGCATACCAGAAGCTATGGAACTTCACGACCGAGAAGATGCCCGCCGGGACGGTCATGGCGAAGCCTCCGATGAGGCCGCCTTTGATGCCTGCCGTGATGCTGAAGGTCTCGATAGGCAACAGCTTGCGGTGCATGTCGCTGACCGGCAGCCGCTCTATGCTCTCGCGCGTGCTGGCGATTTCGATGAGATCAGCCTGCACCGGGACGTAGATGCTGTTTTCGTGCGGAAGGACCTGGAAGTACCATCCCCAGGCAGCACGCAGCGTGAGCAGCAGACCGAGCAGGCTGACTGCCCAATGCGTCAGCAGACCGGTAATCATAAGCGCGATGCCGAGCGCGAGCACAATGGGCCACGCTGTCGGCGCGGGGAGGTGGATCTCTCCCGCCATGTGGGTGTGGCCGTCTTCGTGATGGATGAGTTGCGGGTTTTCCATGGGTTATCTGCCTATGACGTAGACGACGAGGAAGACGCCGACCCAGATAGCATCGACAAAGTGCCAGTAGAGGGAGAGGACTTCGAGCTTCTCGGAGTGCTCTTCCTTGACGTGTCCGGTGAGCGCGACGCCCAGCGCAATCGAGAGCATGATGAGCCCGACGATGACGTGCGTGGCGTGCAGGCCGACCAGTGAGTAGTACGTGGTGCCAAAGAGGTTGGTGCGAATGGTGAGGCCGTGGTCGTGGATGAGGTGATACCACTCCAGTGCGGTTGTCAGCAGAAAGATGCCGCCGAGCAGGACAGTGGAAGCGAGACCCATGATGCAGCCGCGCAGATTACTTTTGCGCAGCGCGCTGACTGCCCAGTGAACCGTGATGCTGCTCGAGAGCAGGCAGATGGTTCCGAAGATGGGTACTTCGAGCACTTCGCGCGGCGTGGGGCCCGTGAGGCTCTTGCCCAGATAGAAGATGTAGGAGACGAAGAAGATGGCAAAGATGGCCGCCTCGGCAACGATGAGGCAGACCATGCCGACGGTGCCGCGATAGGGCAAATGCCACGGCGACTCGGTTTCAGAACAGATCGGAATCGTGCTGGCTGTGCTCATTATTCGTAGTCCGAGTCCGGGTCTTCCGGATGTTTGAGGTCCCACAGGGGACGGCGACTGTTGACCATGGGGTCGCAGGCGAAGTTATAAACCGGCGGCGGCGAGGGTGTGGCCCACTCGAGTGTCCAGGCGTCCCACGGGTCCTGTCCGGCGATCTTGCCTTTGAAGTACGACCAGACGAGGTTCCAGGCAAAGATGATGACCGCGATCGCCTGGACGATGGCCCCGATGCTGACGAGGATGTTCCAGATCTCCCACCCGCGCCCGGGCTCGTAGGTGTAGATGCGGCGCGGCATTCCGAGCAGACCGGGGATGTGCATGAAGTCGAACGTGAGATGGAAGCCGATGACGAAGAGCCAGAAGTGCCACTTGCCCAGCCGCTCGTTCAACATGCGGCCCGTTGCTTTGGGGTACCAGTAATAGAACGCTGCGAAGATGGAGAAGATGATGCCGCCGACGATGACGTAGTGAAAGTGTGCGACGACGAAGTACGAGCCGGTGAGCTGCCAGTCAAACGGTGCCGCCGAGAGCATGATGCCGGTCAGCCCTGCAATGAGGAACTGGAACAGGAAACCGATGGAGAACATCATGGGAATCGAGAAGATGATCCTTCCTCCCCAGATGGTCGCCAACCAGTTGAAGATCTTGATACCTGTGGGCACCGAGATGACCATCGTGGCAAAGACGAAGAAGGTATTGCCCGCCGGACCCATGCCCACGGCGAACATGTGGTGCGCCCACACGCCGAGGCTGATAAAGCCGATGCCCACCGAGGCTGCGACCATGGCGGGGTATCCGAAGATGGCTTTGCGCGAGAAGACGGGAATGATCTCGTTCATAAACGCAAAGGCGGGCAGGACGAGGATGTAGACCTCCGGGTGGCCGAAGATCCAGAAGTAATGCATCCAGAGCACAGCCGAGCCGCCGGCCTGCGTGTCGAAGAAGTGCGAGCCGAGATAGCGGTCGAGCATCAGCATGATCTGCGCCGCGGTGAGCGGGCTGACGGCGATAAAGACCATGCTGCTCATCACCAGATAGAGCCAGGGCAGAAGCGGCATCTTGGTGAGCTTCATGCCGCGGCAGCGCATACACAGGATGGTCGTGACGGTGTTGACTGCCGTGCCGATGGAGCCGATACCGCTGAGCAGCACGGCCAGCGTCCAGTAGTCGGTGCTGTGGCCGGGCGAGAAGACTTTGGCAGTGAGCGGAGCGTAGGCGAACCAGCCGACATCGGGCGCGGAGCCTGCGGCGTATAGCCCGCTGCCGCCCACATAGCTGAAGTAGAGCAGCAGGCCGCCGAAGAAGGAGACCCAGAAGCTGAAGGCATTCAGGCGCGGGAAGGCCATATCGCGCGCGCCGATCATAATCGGGATGACGAAATTGCCGAAGGGGCCGACGAAGAAGCTGATGACGGTCAGGATCATCAACATGCCGTGCATGGTGACGATCGTGTTGTAGGTCTCCTTGGGGAAGGCCCACGCCCCAGGGAACAGCAGCTCCGTGCGGATCATCATGGCGCCCAGGCCGCCGAACGCCAGCATAATCATCGTGACGACGAGGTACTGGATGCCTACGACCTTGTGGTCGGTCGTGAAGCGGAAGTAGCGGATCAGCCCGTCGTCTTTGCCGGCCAGGCGCATC
>NZ_DASUBE010000137.1:0-27223 GCF_035763405.1 Edaphobacter sp. | reverse complement strand
CTCTCCGAAGAGGACAAGATCACCGTCGCTCGCGCACGTAAGGTCCAGCGGTTCCTCTCGCAGCCGTTCCACGTGGCCGAGATCTTCACCGGCATCAAGGGCGCTTACGTCAAGGTCGAGGACACGGTACGCAGCTTCAAGGAGATTATCGAAGGCAAGCACGACGACATTCCTGAGCAGGCCTTCTACCTGAAAGGCGGCATCGAAGATGTGCTCGCCGCCGCGGAGAAGATGAAGCAGACGGCGTAGCTATGGCAGAGACAACCACAAACGCGGGACAGTTGGCGGTGCGGCTGGTGACGCCAGACCGAGTGCTGCTGGATGCGACGGCGGACGCGGTGGAGCTTCCGGCGATGTCCGGCTACATCGAGGCGCTCTACGGCCATGCACCGCTGTTGGCGGAGCTTGGTGCGGGCGAGGTCCGCCTGCACGGCGGCACGTCAGACGACCAGAAGTTTTTCGTCGCGTGGGGCTTCGTCGAAGTGCTGCCGGAGCGGGTGACGATTCTCGCTGAGACGGCGCTGCATCCTGAAGAGATCGACCTCGCCGAAGCACGTCAGGAGCTTCACGAGGGCGAGAAGCTCTGGCAGGACGCAGGCGACGACGGAGACAAGTACGACGAGGCCAATGCGGTGACTCGGCAGGCAGAGGAAAAGATTGCCTCGGCCACCGGCAAGAGCACATAAAACCTTCGCACCATTGCACACATTCGAAACCCCGGTCACAGACCGGGGTTTCGTTCTTCAGTTTGCCCAAACCTAGGCCGATTTCTTCTTCGGCTTTGCCGCTGCTTTCTTTTCTGCGGGTTTTGCCGGGGTCTTTGCTGTTGTTTTTGCCGGGGGCTTCACCGGGGTGGCTTCCTGCTGTTCCTGCGCGGCGGCTTCCGCAGCCTGGCGCAGCGCATGGATACAGACGCGCAGCATCTCTTCTTCAGGAGCGGGCTTACCGGTCCATATCTCGAACTGGCGCGCGCCCTGCTGCACGAACATCTCGATACCGGTGATGATGGGGATGTTCTGCTGGCGGGCCAGGCGAATGAGCGGCGTCTCCAGAGGGTTGTACACCAGGTCGAAGACGAGCCTCGTGTTCAGGTCTTTGGCTTCGAGAATCTGGTTGTGCTTTTGCCCGGCCATGCCCACCGGCGTCGAGTTGATGATGACGTCGAAGCTGGTCTTGGCCAGCGCCTCTTTCTTGATGGACTTCGAGCCGGACTGGCGCGCCAGTTTGTGCGCGGTCTCGGGCGTGCGATTCAGGATGAAGACGTCCGCACCCTTGTCGCGCAGGCCGAAGACGGCGGCGCGTCCAGCACCGCCCGCGCCAAGTACCAGCGCCTTGGCGCCACGCAGCGACATGCGCTTTTCGAGCGGCCCAATGATCCCGGCGACATCCGTATTGAAGCCATAGAGATTGCCATCCTGCGCGCGGAGCACCGTGTTGCACGCGCCGATCTTGGCCGAGAGTGGGTCGGTCTTTTCAAGATGCGCCATGATGTCCTGCTTGAGCGGCATGGTGACGCTAAGGCCCTGAATCGGTATCTCGTGGACGAGCTTGATGAGGTCGCTCACTTTGCTTGTCTGGAGCGCGAGGTAGACGGCGTTGACCGTCTCGCGCCGGAAGGCCGTGTTCATCATCACAGGCGAGAGCGAACTACGGATAGGGTTGCCTGCCACGCCGTAGACCTTGGTCGCTGCATCCACCTGATCGATACGGTAGGTTTCGATCAGCGTGCGCGCGGCAATCTGGCCGGGGCCAGTCTCTTCGCCTGCGGTGGCGGCGGCAAAGGTGAAGGCGCTACCCGCGCGCAGGCCGAGCACGCGCGAGATGATGCCTGCGTCGCCCATGCAGATGCCGACGATCTTCGAGTGGTCTTCCATGCGCTCAATGAAGCGCATCAGCGTGACGTTGTCGGTCAGGTGCCTGGCCGTGGGGACAATCTTGATGAAGTCCGGCTGGAACGGCGTAATGCGGTTGTAGATGCCATCGAGGTCTTTGGTCGCGTTGAAGTCATGATGGCTGATAATGATGGCAATACCGGTATCGCGCAGCTTCTGGATGCCCGACTTCTTCAGGGTTTCTGCCGACTCCAGTTCCACGTCGATGAGATGAAAGCCAGTGGCTGCGGCCTTCGAGAGAATCTCAATCTCTGCCGCCACCGAGCCAGTGAACTTGCCTCCGTTGGCCGCACGGCGACAGGTGGCGATGCCGGTGGCCGCGGTGTTCTCGGCGAAGAAGTGCTTGATCTTCGGCAGAGCCAGCAGTGGCTTTTCGAGATAGTCGAGCCGAAACTCGATGAAGGGATTTTCCTTGACGGCAACAGCCGCCTTTTCAAGCATCTCGGCTGGCGTCGAGCCGGTGATGGCGACGCAGACCTTGCCGATACGCGAACGAAGTAATTGCTGGGTAATAGGGGGCACGTTGGCTCTCATGTCTACAATCGCGGTATCTTACAGAGGTCTAGGTCAGTATGCAAATTTTTGTTGAAAAGAAAGGGGTTGGACCTTAGGGGTGAGACGGAGCGCAGGCCGGAACGTCACCCTTACGAGGCTTTAGAATGAGGGAATTATGGTGCGGATTGAAAGCTGGACGCGATGGCCCTGGCTCAGGCATGGGTTCAGTACACGAAGAGGCGGCGTTTCAACAGTTTACGGGAACCTATCCGATTTGAACCTGGGCTGGACCAGGGAGGACGATCCGGCTCTGGTGGCGGAGAACCGCCGACGCTTTGTACGGTCGGTTGGCGGAGATGACAGGCCGTCTGGATGGCGGCTGGTCACGGTCAGGCAGGTCCACTCGAACGCCGTGCACGCAGTGGGCGAAGAGGCGTTCACAGGCTCGCTCGAAACCACTGAGGGCAAAGCCGTGCTCGAAGGCGACGGACTGATGACGCAGGTTCCCGGCGTGATGATCGCGGTGGGCACGGCGGACTGCGTTCCGGTGCTCCTGGTGGATACGAGGCTGCGCGCGGTGGCGGCGCTTCATGCCGGATGGCGGGGAACTGTGGCGGGCATTGCGGAACGCGGCGTAGAGGCGATGCGTAGTGAGTACGGCTCGCGCTTGGAAGACCTCGCTGCAGCCATCGGGCCTGCGATTGGCGCCTGCTGCTACGCGGTGGGTGACGAGGTGCGGGCTGGGTTCGCGGCGCGCTATTCGTATGCCGATGCGCTGTTTCGCAATGCGGGCGCTGCGCTGTATGTGGACCTGTGGGAGGCGAACCGGCGGCAGTTGCTCGATGCGGGTCTCGGGGCGGAGCAGATTGAAGTCGTTGGCGAATGTACAGCTTGCGCGCGCGACCACGATGGACTGCGCTACTTTTCGCATCGCGGCGAGCGTGGGGTGGCGGGGCGGATGCTCAGTGCGGTTGCGGTGCTCGATGGCGCAGCGGCGGATTGATATACTTATCCATGTCGCGTCTCCGTTTTGGCGCGGCTGCGGGCCGGGCTGAGTTTCTGGGCACGGCCCACGGAACAGGTCTGGATGAGCAGAATTCTTGAGACAATCAACTCCCCTGCCGATGTAAAAAAGCTGACGATCCCAGAGCTTTCAGCACTGGCGGAAGAGATACGCGAACGCCTTATCGTTGGAGTTGCGAAGACGGGCGGCCACATTGGGCCAAACCTGGGCGTGGTAGAGCTGACGCTCGCCATGCACTTCGTCTTCGACACACCTGTGGACAGCTTTGTCTTCGATGTGAGCCACCAGGCGTATGTCCACAAGCTGCTGACGGGGCGCGAGAAGCTGTTCCACACCATCCGGCAGCCGAACGGGCTGAATGGCTTTATGCTGCGCACTGAAAGCGAGCACGACTGCTACGGCGCGGGGCATGCAGGCACGGCGCTGAGCGCGGCGCTCGGCATGGCCGTCGCACGCGACCTGGCAGGCGGCACGGAGCACATCGTCGCGCTGGCCGGAGACGCGGCATTCACGAACGGCATTTCGTTTGAAGCATTGAACAACATCGCCGCACAGACGCGCCGCATGATCATCGTGCTCAACGACAATGCATGGTCCATCGACAAGAACGTCGGCGCGATCTCTGAGTACTTCCATAAAATTGTCACCAACACCACCTACAACAGCCTGCACGACAAGGCGGCTGGACTGATTGAACGCATCGGTGGCAAGGCGGTGCGGCATATGGCGCGCAAGGCCGAAGAAGCGGCCAAGGGCCTGATTGGTCCGGGCATGTTGTTTGAAGAGTTTGGGCTGAGTTACTTCGGGCCCATCGACGGCCACAACCTGCCGCTGTTGATCGAGACGTTCAAATTTCTGAAGACGCAGAACAAGCCGGTCATCCTGCACGCCATTACGCAGAAGGGACGCGGCTTCCGGCCTGCTCTGGAGAAGCAGAAAAAATTTCACGGACTCGGGCCGTATGACGCGGAGACGGGCGAGACCAAGTCGGCGGGCCAGAAGACCTACTCGGAGATCTTTGCCGAGACGCTGACGAAGCTGGCCACCGGCAACGAGAAGGTCGTCGCCATTACGGCAGCCATGCCCAACGGCACCGCGCTCGATCTCTTCCGCCCGCATCATCCGTCGCGGTACTTCGATGTCGGCATTGCTGAAGAGCACGCCGTCATCTTCGCGGCGGGCATGGCGACCAAAGGATACAAGCCGTTCTGCGCCATCTACTCGACGTTTTTGCAGCGTGCCTTCGACCCGATCGTGCATGATGTCTGCCTGCAGAACCTGCCGGTGGTCTTTTGCATGGATCGCGGCGGCCTGAGCGGAGACGACGGCCCGACGCACCATGGCCTCTTCGACATCAGCTACCTGCGCGGCATCCCGAACATCGTCCACATGGTGCCGAAGGACGAAGACGAGCTGGCCGACATGATGTACACGGCGATGCTGCACGAAGGGCCAAGCGCGATTCGCTATCCGCGCGGAACCGGGCCGGGTGTCGCGGTGAAAGAGAAGCCGGTGGCGCTCGAAATTGGCAAGGCCGAGGTCATCGCCGACGGTTCCGACGTAGCCGTATTCGGCCTGGGTGCGATGCTGCCCGAAGCAATGCGGCTGGCGGAGATGCTGCGCCTTGAAGGGTTTTCAACCGCCGTCGTCAATCCGCGCTTTGCGAAGCCCATCGATAAGACGTGCGTGGCGGAGTTCGGTTCGCGCTGCCGGTTGCTGATTACGCTCGAAGACCACGTGCTCGCGGGCGGGTTCGGCTCAGCCGTGATGGAGACGCTCAACGAGCTTGACCTGCATGTCCCGGTCGTGCGCGTGGGTTGGCCCGATGCCTTCATCGAGCACGGCAAGGTAGATGCACTCAGAACGAAGTACGGCCTGACCGCCGAAGCCGCGCTACTGAAAGCCAGGCCGCATCTGGCGCGCATGATGGAGCAGGTGCTGGCAAAGCACTTCTAGCCGCTGGCCTGAAAACCTAACACCGATTCCACCGATACGACACGACCACGGGTTTCACGGATGAACACGGATAAAAGCAAAACAAAATCCGTGTTCATCCGCGCAATCCGTGGTCGCTCTTTCCGTCCGCGCCTTCGCGCCGTTTACTGCTTAACGTAGAAGGCGGTCTGTTCTTCGGATGCTTTGCCCGGGCTCCAGGAGACATCGGTGTAGGATTTGCCGTCGGCAGCGAGCGTCTGGGTGCCATAGCCCTGCACCTTGCCGTTGAGCTTCTGGACGTAGGAGAACTTGTGCCGGCCCTCCGGTTTAAACGCAATCGTCATTCCCGGTGGAAGGGTAGGGCCGTTAATGGTGAGATCGGAGCCATCGGCTTTGCCTTCGACTGACGCCTTTTCGCTGGGGAGTTCCCAGCGCATCGTGCCGGGCGAGGGTTCGGAGATGACGAAGTTATCCGGTGCGGAGATTGACACCTTGGTCGAGCGCCATTTTCCCTCAAGGCCCTTCGTTCCGCTGACGCGAACATAGGTGGCGGTGTCGTTGAAGCTGGTTCCATCCGGTTTGGTGCCGGTGTAGGTATTGCTCAGCGTCTTGCCGTCGGCAGAGAGTGACCGATGGATGGTGGCCAGTGTTTTTCCATCGGCCTCGACAACCTGACTCCAGGCATTGTCGCCGTCGGCGGTCCAGGTCGCGGTGCGGTTGCCCCATGAGTGATAGGGTTTGCCATCGACCTTGAAGTCGTAGCTCTCGATGCTGCCGTCGGAGAAGTGCATCATGCCGTTGGCGGCCCTGCTGTAGGTAAACGTATCGCCGGTAAAGTGGCTCTTGGACATGTCCAGCTTCCAGTTGCCGACCCAGGGGTTTTCGGCTGCAAAGGCGGGTAGGGCTGCGAAGGCTGCAACTGCAAAGGCAAGTAATAACTTCTTCATGCGTAATCCTCCTTGGTCTTCCAGAATTTGGGCCGTTGTGGAGGGTCGTGGGGAGTGCGGGAAGATTAGAGCACCGCCGAGCAGAAGTGTAAAGAGACGCGATGGATGCAAAAAAGTGGGTGCCCGGTTAGAGGCACCCAGATTGCGCGAAGCGCAGACCTTAGCCTGGACTTCAGTTGGGCATCAGCACCGTATCGATAACATGAATCACGCCGTTTGACTGAAACACGTCGGCGGTGGTCACGGTGGCCATGCCGCCCTTGGCGTCTGTGAGCATGATGTGGCCGCCGGACATCGTCGCGGTCAGGTCTTCACCCTGCACGGTCTTGAGCGTCGCCTTGCCGTGACCCTTCTTGATCATGCGCATCAACTGCTTCGAGCTGATTCTGCCGGGAACGACGTGGTAGGTGAGGATCTTCACCAGCGTAGCCTTGTTCTCCGGTTTGACGAGCGTCTCAACGGTGCCCGCGGGCAGTTTGGCGAAGGCGTCGTCGGTCGGCGCGAAGACAGTGAACGGCCCGGGGCTGTTGAGCGTATCGACGAGGCCCGCTGCCTTGACTGCGGCGACCAGCGTCTTGTGGATGGGCGAGTTGACCGCGTTCTGAACGATGGTCTTGGTGGGATACATCGCGGCACCGCCGACGTCCGGGTCCTTCTGGGCGAAGGCGCTGAGCGAAGTTAGGGCCAGTGCGGCGATTGCTAGCGATGCGAGAAAGGTCTTCTTCATGGGGTCATCCTTTGTGTGGTCGAAACTTGTTTGCCAAGTGCACTCATTAGCAGTTACGCGGCCTGCTCACCATTGGATTGGCTTGTTCGTAAAAAAACAGCGGCGACGTGAGCGGGTTGGACAGACTCGCCTCGGCGGTATGAGCGCACATGCAACCGATGGGGCGTTGACATTTCCCCGAGCGACTCGTCAACTGAAGACTGGAAGCGATGGGAACGATGATCAGCCAGCGCGGGTTGGACGTAGTGACTGCGAAGGCGCAGACGGCGAAGCGCAGGCACGATCGCGGGCTGCTGCTCATCGGCTTGTTCAAGCTGGGCAAATCGCTCTTGTTCTTCATCATCGGCGTTGGCGTCGTGAAGTTGTTCCACAGGGACATCAGCGATGTGGTGATGCGCGTAGCCATGGCGCTCAAGTTCGATCCGGAGAGCGGGCTGGTAGCCATGGTGCTTAATAAGGTCGACCTGATCGATATGCACAAGCTGAAGCTGATTAGTGCGGCGGCGTTTGGCTACTCGGCCGTGGCGCTCACCGAAGGAGTGGGGCTGGTGCTCGAAAAAGTGTGGGCCGAGTACCTGACGCTGTGCCTCACCATCGCGTTTCTGCCGTGGGAGCTGTATGAGATTGCGCGGAAGCCGAACATCTTTCGGATCGGCGTGTTCGTCATCAATCTTGCTGTGCTCTGGTATCTGGTATGGCTGCTGCGGCGCAAGAAGTCCTCAGCGTCCGTGCAGGCTTAGCACCGATTCGGACCGATAACACCGATGAAAAGTTGAAGGAGGGTAGCCGCCGCGCCCGACTTTCGCTTTTTTTTCGCATACCAGAAGGGGTCGGAAGTTTGCAAGTGTCACAGCAGGTATGAACCATCGAAGCAAACACTATATATAGTGGGTATCCGCCTGTATCCCCCTAGCGCCTGAGTTTTCCACATTCCACTTCGGGAAATGCACAGAATTGCGCAAATTAGTGCTTTACAGCGAGGGGATGCTGAGTGAGGATGGTGGAGCGAAGTGGTAAAAAGTGGTCGAAACGGGATCAACTCAGGTACATCACGACTGAATTCTACCCCGTCAGGCCAGATTTGAACCGAGTTTGAGCAGAGCAGGGTATCGAGGTTGACATGTTCCGGGGTAATCACCCAACGCGCGTGGACGAGAAAGGCCGGCTGAAGCTGCCGGCTGAGTTCAAGCGCCGGGTGGACGAGCTGTACGGGCCCCAGTTCTATATCACCAGCCTCGATGGCAAACGGGCGCAGATCCACCCGCTCAAAGAGTGGGAAAAGATTGAGGCCCAGATGGCGAAGCTCTCGCCGCTGGACCCGGTTCGCAAGAAGTTTCTGGACGTGACGAACTACTACGGCCAGATGGCGGAGATGGACGCGCAGGGCAGGCTGCTGGTTCCGCAGTTGCTCCGCGAGACGGCCAAAGTAATGGGCGAGGTCAATGTGTTGGGCTCGCAGACGTTTCTGGAAGTAGTGAACGCCGAGATGTTCAAGGCCGACCTCCAGAGCGCGAGCGGAGCAGTGGAGTTGACGGCGAGCGATCTGGCTGCGTTTGCCGAGAAGACGAATAGCTAGGGTTTGCGGAAGGTTTTGGCCCCCAGGGGCAGCACAGAAGGCGGATGAGATGAATAGACCGCAGCATGTGCCGGTTCTTTTAGATGAAGTTTTGCAATTCCTGAATGTGCGGCCCGGCGGCGTTGTGGCAGATATGACGCTGGGGTTGGCAGGTCACTCTTCGGCAATCGCGAAGAGGCTGGGCGCGAAGGGCAGGCTGATCTGCTTCGACCGCGATGCCGAAGCGATGCTGGCGGCCAGGGCGAGGCTTGAAGAAGTACGAGCCGAACTCGGCGCTGAAATGCCCGAGCTGAGGTTCGAGCCCAGAGCGTTCTCGGAGGCAGCGGAGGCAATCGCGCCCGGGAGCCTGGACGGTCTGCTTGCGGACTTCGGCGTAAGCAGCCTGCAACTGGACGAGGCGCACAGAGGATTCAGTTTTCGGTCGGAAGGCCCGTTGGATATGCGGATGAATACGCAGGCGGGCGAGACGGCCGGACAAGTGGTAAATCAGGCGGACGAAGAAGAGCTCGCCAACCTGATTTACGAATTCGGAGAGGAAAGGAGGTCGCGGAGAATCGCCAGAGCCATTGTGCGGGCCCGGCCGATTACGACGACAGCAGAACTGGCTCGAGTCGTATCGGCCGCGGCCCCTCCAATGAAAGGCGACAAGATTCATCCGGCGACCAGGACCTTTCAGGCACTCCGAATTCGCGTGAATAACGAGCTGGGAGAGATTCAATCGCTGCTGAAATGCGCGGGGTCTCTGTTGAAGCCGGGAGGAAGGCTGGTGTTGATCAGCTTCCACTCGCTGGAAGACAGGCTGGTCAAAGATGCGTTCCGCGAAGGTGCGAAGCGCGGTGAGCTTGAGGTGTTGACGAAGAAGCCGGTGGTTGCCGGTGAAGAAGAAGAAAGAACAAATCCCCGGTCGAGAAGCGCAAAGCTGCGAGCGGCGGAGAAGACAGGGCTTAGGGCTTAGTGCCTGGGGACTAGGGAATAGGAACAGAGTTCCCGCAGATGTTTTGAGGTTTTGGCTTTGAAAGGGCGTGGCTTCAGCCACGCCGCTGGCAACAAAGGTACAGAGGGGCTTTAGCCCCTGAGGGAATGTCCGGATGGGCGCTCCTTCTTAACAAGATTTAGCCGCGTAGTTTGCGGCGACAAGTGATCGGGCCGGGGTTGTCCCACCTTCTTTCTGGCGAAAGACAACTCAGTAGCAAAAAGTCCCTTCCTTCAATAGCGATCCCGGCCCGGTTCGTATTTTGAGGAGAGTGGCAAAGAGCAAAGCACGAGGAGCGAGGTGCCCAATGGCAGCTTCGGCGATGGCAGGACAACAGATGGAGTTGATGAGCGCGCGGGCGCAGGGCCGCACGCAGTCGGTGGCCGAGCGCAACCGTGCTCTTTATGACGCGCAACGTCGCGCGCGACGCGGGCCCACGCCCGAAGTCTTTTTCGCCAAGTACATCGACAACAGCCGCATCGTCAAAGCCGACGATCCGGTCCGTCGCCGCGAGATGCGGCAGTTCAGCCTGGTGATGGGTATGCTTTTCATGCTCGTCATGGTCTACGTTTGGCAGCACTTCTCGGCGATCGAAGTCGGCTACCACGTCGAGGTGCAGAAGCAGCAGGTCGAGTTGCTGCGCGAGCAGAACCGGCAACTGCGGCTGACCGAGGCGCAGCTGACCGATCCCGAGCGCATCGACACGCTGGCCAGGCAGATGGGTCTGGCTGCTCCTTTGCCTGGACAGGTTGTAAGACCGAACGGCAGCGACGCGAATACACCGGTGCTCGCGCAGGCGCACGTGCCAGCGCAGATTACACAGTGATACGGTTGGAGAAGCAGCTGTACAACATCTGAATCAGCAGGACGGAAATGAACAAAGCGCCACGGCAGACCCTGACCGCTCCGATACGGAGGATACGGTTTGCTCACGTGGCGCTTTTTTTCTGCTTCTGGACGGGCCTGATTGCCGTCCGGCTGGTGTGGTTGCAGGTCTTTCGGCACCACCATTATGTAGAGCGTGCTGCGATGCAGCAGCAGCGCACCTTCGAGGTGGCTCCCCGGCGCGGCGTGCTCTACGACCGCAACCTGCGCGCGCTTGCCGTCACCGTACAGGCGGAGAGCGTGTACGCGGTGCCTTTGGAACTGGGCGACAACCGCGAGAGTACAGCAGAAATTCTCTCCGAGATTGTCCACAAGGACCCCGACGACAAGTTCACGTCGAAGAAGCAGATGCTGGCGCGGTTCAATGCCTCGCGCAACTTCGCGTGGGTGGCGCGCAAGCTCGACCCCGAGACGGCCGAGCGCGTCCGAGAGCTGAACCTCAAGGGTGTCTACTTCCAGAAGGAGTTCAAGCGCTTCTATCCGAACAATGATCTGGCTGCGCAGGTGCTTGGCTACGTAGGCACCGACGACATCGGCCTGGGCGGGTTGGAGCGCGAGTTCGACGACGATCTGCACGGTGTTCCGGGACACGTGCTCACCGCCGTCGACGCGCGCCGTCACGTGATGGACAGCGAAGAGAACCAGCCGATGCCGGGCGAAAACCTCGTCCTCTCCATCGATGCCAACATCCAATACATGGCCGAGCGTGCGCTCGACGCGCAGATGCAGAAGGTCAAGGCGTTGCACGGCGTGATTGTGGTGCAGGACCCGCATACCGGGCAGATTCTCGCGCTCGCCATCTCGCCGAGGTTCAATCCGAACGATTCGCGGCACATGCAGCCGGGCTCGCTGACGGACCTGGCGGTCAGCGACATCTACGAGCCGGGCTCGACCTTCAAGCTGGTCACGTATTCGGCTGCAATCGACGGAGCAGGCGTTGAGCCGACGGACATCGTGGACTGCCAGGGCGGACAGATGACGATGTACGGACGCACGCTGCACGACGACGTTTCGGACCGCGGTCTGGGCAAAGTGACGGTCCAGCGGGCGCTGGAGAAATCGAGCGACGTGGCCGCAGCGAAGATGGCTTTGAAGCTCGGACCTGACAAGTTCTACCACTACATGAAGGCGTATGGATTCGGCGAGCGCAGCGGGATCGAGCTGCCGAGTGAGACGCGCGGGCTTTTGCGTCCGCCGAGAAGATGGGGCTCAACCAGCATTCTGTCGCTGGCCATCGGGCAGGAAGTGGGCGTTACTCCCATCCAACTCGTCACCATGGTCAGCGCCATTGCAAACGGAGGTGTCTACCTGCCGCCGCATATTCTGCTGAAGTCCACCGACGAGATGCAGGGCGACCCGAGGCTGAAACCGATGGCATTCCACCCCGAGCAGGAGTTGCCGGACAAGCTGCCCGACGGTGCGCACCGTGTGATCTCCGAGCTGACTTCGGCGAAGATGCGGAAGATGATGCAGGGGATCGTGATCGAGGGAACCGGCACGCCCGCACAGTTGAATGGCTACAGTTCAGCCGGAAAGACGGGAACGGCGCAGAAGATTGATCCTGCGACGCGCACGTACTCGCATACCAAGCTGGTGGCAAGCTTTGCCGGGTTCGCACCCGTCAGCGATCCGGCGATCTCGGTGGCCGTGGTGATCGACACGCCAACCGTGGGCAGCCGATACGGTACCGCGGTGAGCGCCCCGGTCTTTGCCGAGGTGGCGCAGGAGGTGCTTGAATACCTCGGCGTGCCCCACGACCAGCCGCTCAAGGCGAAGAAGGGGACCATGATTGCCTCCGCCGCGAAGGCCGAGGCCGATGATAATCCTTCGGAGAACGCCGCAGACCTGACGGCAATGTTCGACGATGTAAACAACCTGCCTGCGGACGATCCTCTGCGCAAGGAGGCGAGCGACGAAGCGCAGGCAACCGTGACGCCTCCCGTTGCGGACGAGCCCAAGAAGACGCCATCGCCTTTGAATGCCCTGCCGTCAAAGACGGCGACATTTGGCGCGAGCGGACCATCGCCTGCCCAGCCGCTCCGATTGCCGAAGTCTGCTCCGGCCCAACAGGGTAAAGTGACTGTGGATGCCGGAGCCAAAGTGCCCGTGCCGTCATTCAGCGGAGCAGGGCTGCGCGCCGTAGTGGAGCGAGCCGACGCAGTGGGACTGCGCGTGCAGGTCATCGGCGACGGCCTGGCCCGCGAGCAGGTGCCGGCCGCCGGAACCATCGTTCCCGTGGGGACCGAGGTTGTCGTCCGGTTTACCCGGTAGAGACATGGGCCGCCGCACGCAGCCTGTCGCGGTTAGCATCACAACGGATATGAATTGGAACAATGCATGTGCGGAGCTGGTCGCGCTGGAGTGCGCAGGCACAGCGAACAATGTAACCGGCGTAGAGTACGACTCGCGACGTGTAAAACCGGGCGATGTGTTCATTGCCATGCGCGGCGGAGCCACCGACGGCAATCGCTATATTGACGCCGCGCTCAGGCAGGGTGCTGCGGCAGTCGTCACAGATTCGCACGAGACGTTCGTCCGGCTGCGACGAGAAAACGCAGGCACCGGCGCGGCGCTGGTTGAGCACGGCCGCCGCGCGATGGCTGAGATCAGCGCGGCGGTGTTGGGACATCCCGAGCGCAGCCTCGCACTAAGTGCCGTGACGGGTACCAACGGCAAAACAACAACAGCGTTCCTGCTGGAATCGATGTTGCGCAGCGTAGGCCGAACCTGCGTGCTGATCGGCACAGTCGAGACGCATGTGGGCGATGAGGTGCGCGAGTCGCCGCACACCACGCCAGAGTCGCGCGACGTGCTCGAAATCTTCACCGACGGCGTGCGCGCTGGCGCGACCGAGGCCGTCATGGAGATGTCCAGCCACGCGCTCGAACAGGAGCGTGTGTGGGGCCTCCCGGTCGATGTGGCGATCTTCACCAACCTGACGCAGGACCATCTCGATTACCACGGAACCATGGAGAACTATCTTCAGGCCAAGGCGCGATTGTTCGCTGGCGTTGGAGCACCCGCGCCGCGCGTGGCGGTCTTGAATGCAGACGACGAACACTTCGGAAGATTTCGTGATGCGGCGGGCCAGTCATCGCTGATGACCTTTGGCGTGACGAGCAAGGCCGCTGAATATCGTGCCGAAGAGATCCGCATCCAGCCAGGAGAGACGCGGTTCCGCTGTGCGACGCCGCACGGCACAGTGGAAATGCGATCTCCGCTCACCGGACGGGTGAATGTCTACAACCTTCTCGCCGCTTCGTGCGCGGCGCTGGCGCGAGGCCTGAGTATGGAGCAGATCATCACGGCGGCAGAAAGCCTGAGGCAGGCGCCCGGAAGATTTCAGGTCGTTCCCGCTGGCGACACCGGCATCACAGTCGTAGTGGACTACGCGCACACCGACGACGCACTGCGGAACCTCATCTCGCTGGCGCGCGAGTTGGTCAGGCAACACGGAGGCCGCGTGATTACACTCTTCGGATGCGGTGGCGACCGCGACCGCACCAAGCGTCCCAAGATGGGCAAGGCTGCGGGCGAACGCAGTGACCTGGTCGTATTGACCAGCGATAATCCGCGCACAGAGGAGCCGGAGGCGATCATCGCCGAGGCGTTGGTCGGTGTGAAGCAAACGGCGGCGGACTGCATCGTCGAAGAAGACCGCGCCGGAGCGATTGAGATTGCCATCCGCGCGGCGCGGCGCGGAGACATCGTTCTGCTCGCAGGCAAAGGGCACGAAAAAGTTCAGATACTCAAGAACGAGACTGTTCCGTTTGACGATGTAGCTGTAGCTGCCGCGGTCCTCAAGGAGATTGCATGAAGCTGACGTTAGGAAAGATTGCGGACTGGATTCATGCGGACGGCGAGTTCGACACCTCAGCCGAAGCACTTGGCTACGGCATCGATTCGCGGACCATCGGCGCAGACGAACTGTTCTTCGCCGTCAAAGGCGAGCGGCTCGACGGACACGACTTCGTCGGCGCCGCACTCGCCAACGGCGCAGTGGCGGCGGTCGTGAGCAACCGCTGGCTCGTACCTGCCGGGATCGACGAGAACAAGCTCCTGCTCGTGGCCGACTGCGAGGACTGCGTACTTGGCGCGTTGCAGAAGCTGGCCAACGCTGTGCGTCGCGACTGGGGCGGACGCGTAATCGGCGTGACGGGCTCGGCAGGCAAGACAACGACGAAGGAAGCCGTCGCGCAGGTCTTGAGCGCGCGGTTCAAAGTGCTGAAGTCTGCCGGGAATCTGAACAATGCGTTCGGCCTGCCATTGCAGTTGCTTCGTCTGGAGCATGAGCACGAAGTCGCCGTGGTGGAGATGGGCATGAACCATGCCGGTGAAATCGCGGCACTGGCAAAGATCGCGGAGCCAAACTGGGCCGTCGTCTCAAACGTAGGGCCGGTGCATCTGGAGTTCTTTCCTGACGGGATTGCAGGCATCGCGCGTGCAAAGTATGAGCTTGTCCAGGCGCTGCCTGCCGATGGAATTGCAGTGCTCAACTTCGACGATGACTATGTAGCTTCCTTCGCGCGCGGCATGGGCCCCCGCGCCGTGTTCTACGGTCTGCGCGAAGGAGCGGAGGTGCGGGCCACGCATGTTGCCGAAATTGGTGCGGAAGGAGTGGCGTTCACCGTCGAAGCGCACGGAGCGCGCGCGAGCGTCCAGTTGCGTCTACTCGGTAGGCACAACGTGCCGAACGCCCTCTCCGCCATTGCCGTGGGCCTGCGCAGCGGCATGGGCCTGGCCGAATGCGCCGCCGCCGTCAGCGGACTCCGCGCCGGAGACAAGCGCGGCGAAGTCATCCAGTGGCGCGGCGCAACGCTGATCAATGACTGCTACAACTCGAACCCCCGTGCGCTCGATGCCATGGTCGATGCGCTGATAGCGATGCCGGGGAGCCGTCACATTGTCGTGGCGGGCGAGATGCTGGAGCTTGGGCCCGAGGCCGAATCGCTCCATCGCGCCTGCGGCCAGCGGATGGCGAAGCGCGGTGTGACCACACTGCTCGGCGTGCGCGGAAACGCGGCGGCGATGGTCAGCGGGGCGCGCGAAGCCGGACTCGATGCACAGTTTGTAGACAAGCCCGAGGCGGCCGGAGAGTGGCTCCGTGCCAACGTGCAGGCGGGCGATGTGGTGCTGTTGAAGGCGTCGCGCGGCGTCGCGCTCGAAAAGGCGCTGGCAGGTTTGATGCAATGAAGAACGCATATACCGGCGAATGCAGCTTGGTTCGCTGTGGAAATGCAGCGAAAATGCAGGTTCCGGCCTGTTAAGATAGCTGAAGTCCGTGGGCTGTGCTGCTGCTGTCGTCGGGATTTCCGGGTTTGGATGGTTGGGTAGTTCAGTTCACTGTGAATCGAAGGCGGAGACGTTTTGCTCTATTGGCTGCTGTACCAGAAGTTGTTTCCCTACTTCCGGCTGTTTCGCATCTTTCGCTACATCACGTTTCGCACGGCATTTGCAAGTCTGACCGCGCTGTTGATCGGCTTGCTCATCGGGCCCTACGTGATCGAGAAGCTGCGCGAGTTCCAGATTGGCCAGTACATCCGCGAAGAAGGGCCGCAGTCGCACCAGAAAAAAAGCGGCACTCCGACGATGGGCGGCGTACTGATCTGCATCTCGATCCTCGTGCCCACGCTGCTCTGGTCCGACTTGTCGAACCCGCTGGTGTGGCTCGTGATGCTCTCCACGTTGGCCTTCGGCGCCATCGGCTTCGCCGACGACTACATCAAAGTCGTGCATCGCCGGAACCAGGGACTGACCGCGCGTGCCAAGCTGGGGTTACAGTTTCTTGCAAGCTTCGGCGTCGCCGCCGCTCTGGTCAAGATGGACCTGCACGGCATGTATTCGACGCGCCTCATCGTCCCGTTCGCCAAAAACTTCAGGCCCAACCTGCTCATCGATCATCTACTGCACGTGCCGCACCTATGGTGGCTGGCGTTTCTGCCCTTCGTCATCTTCGTAATGCTTGTCGTCTCGTTCTCAAGCAACGCCGTGAACCTGACCGACGGGCTCGACGGCCTTGCCATTGGCTGCACCATCATCGCCGCAGGTGCACTCACCGTGCTGACATACGTCAGCGGCCACGCGGTCTTCAGCGACTATCTCGAACTACAGCGAATGCCGCTGGTCAGCGAGCTAACCGTCTTCTGCGGAGCGATGGTCGGGGCAAGCATCGGCTTCCTCTGGTATAACGCCCACCCCGCCGAAGTCTTCATGGGCGACGTAGGCAGCCTCGCGCTTGGCGGAGCAATCGGCACGCTGGCTGTGGTCATCAAGCAGGAGCTTCTACTGCCGTTTATCGGTGGCGTATTCATTCTCGAAGCCCTCAGTGTGATGCTGCAGGTAGGCAGTTATAAGCTGCGCAACGGGAAGCGTATCTTCAAGATGGCGCCGCTGCACCACCACTTCGAGCTGATGGGCTGGTCGGAGTCGAAGGTGATTGCGCGGTTCTGGATCATGGCGCTCGTCTTCGCTCTCTTTGCACTTACAACGCTGAAACTGCGGTGATTTTGAAGGACGGATTGGCAAATGATGGATTTGAAAAATAAGCGAGTGCTCGTGGTGGGGCTGGGCAAGTCGGGGATTTCGGCGGCGATGTTTCTCCGCAAGCTGGGCGCGCGGGTGACGGTGAGCGACACGCGCAGCGCAACCGCGCTGGCCAAAGAGATCCCCACGTTGCTCGATGCGGGCATCATGGTCGAAGCAGGCGGGCACGGACTGCTGACCTTTCGCCGCCAGGACCTGATCGTCGTCTCGCCCGGTGTGCCGATGGACACGCCCGAAGTGAAGCAGTCGCTCGAATACGGCATGAAGGTCATCGGTGAGCTGGAGCTGGCCTCGCGCTTCCTCAAAGGCCGCGTCGTTGCCATCACCGGCTCGAACGGGAAGACGACCACAACGACGCTGGTCGGAAAAATCTTCAGCGATGCAGGTGTGCAGACGCAGGTAGGCGGCAACATCGGCTTGCCGGTCATCGACCTCATCGAAAAGAGCACTCCGGAAACAACCAACGTACTCGAAGTTTCGAGCTTTCAGTTGGAGACCATCGAGGAGTTCCATCCTCACATCGCCGTCGTGCTCAACATCACACCGGACCACCTCGACCGGCACGGCAGCTTCGAAGCCTACGCGGCGGCAAAGACGCGCATCACCGAGCGGCAGGGACCCGAAGACTTCCTCGTGCTCAACGCTGAAGACAAGCCCACGCAGATGGTCGCCGCGAAGAGTAAAGCGCAGATCTACTGGTTCAGCCCGCGCAGGCCCATCAAGCAGGGTGCGTTCGTGCATGGCGAGAGCATCGTCTTCATCCCGCGCGAAGGCGCGAAGCCCGAGCCGGTCATGCCGGTGGCTGAGATTCATCTCAAAGGCGCGCACAACGTCGAAAACGTACTGGCCGCGGTCTGTACGGCGCGGCTGGCAGGGATCCCCGCCGAAAAAATCCGCGCGTCGGTGGCCTCCTTCAAAGCCGTCGAACACAGGCTCGAGTTTGTCCGCACTGTGAACGGCGTCGAGTTCTACAACGACTCGAAGGCCACCAACGTGGACGCGGCAATGAAGGCGCTGGCCTCGTTCCCCAAGGGCATCCACCTGATTCTCGGCGGCAAAGACAAGGACTCCGACTACACCCTGATGGCCGACCTGCTCCGCGAGCGCGTCAAGACTGTTTACACGATAGGTTCAGCCGCCGAAAAGATTGAGCGCCACCTCCAGGGAGTCGTGAAGATGGTGGCAGCGGGCACGCTCCAGGCCGCCGTGGCCGAGGCCGCGAAGACAGCGACTCCGGGCGAGGTGGTGCTGCTCTCGCCTGCCTGCTCGAGCTTCGATCAGTTCGACAACTATGAGCATCGCGGACGGATGTTCCGGCAGTTTGTAAACGAGTTGCGGTAGAAGGGCGGAATGGCGAAGAGAGTAGGGGTGGACAAATGGCTCTTCGGAACTGTGCTGCTGCTGGTGCTGTTCGGCCTGGTGCAGGTCTTTTCCGCGTCGGCGGTGGTGGCGCAGGCCAACCTCGGCTCGCCGTACTCGTACGTCGTACGGCAGGCCATCTGGGCGCTCTTCGGGCTGCTGGTCATGGTCGGGCTCATGCGCGTGGACTATCGCGTCTATAACAACCCCCGTGTTGTATTTCCGGCGGTCACGGTCACTGTGCTGATGCTGGTAGCCGTCTTCGCCATGAGCGGCATGAACGGCGCCCACCGCTGGATCCGCATCGCAGGCACGACGATCGAGCCATCCGAACTAGCCAAGCCGGTGTTGGTGTTGTTCCTCGCCTACTTTCTCCAGACACGCATTCACCAAATCGACGACGTGAAAGGAACCATCCTGCGCGCGGTCGCCGTGCCGCTGCTGTTCACGCTGCTGATCCTGAAAGAGCCCGACCTCGGCACCGCCATCGTCTGCGTAGCCGTCACCGCGCTGATGCTCTATCTGGCAGGTGCGCGTCTGCGCTACTTCGCCGTCGCCGGCATGTTCGCTGCGCCGGTGCTTTACTACATGCTCTTCCACATCGCATTCCGGCGCGCACGGATGCTTGCCTTCATCAATCCCGAAGCCGACCCTCGCGGCACCGGCTTCCACATCCTGCAATCGCTCATCGCCGTTGGCACGGGTGGCTTCTTCGGACGCGGCCTCATGGAAGGCGTTCAAAAACTCTTCTATCTGCCCGAGGTGCAAACCGACTTCATCTTCGCCAACATCTGCGAAGAACTCGGGCTGATCGGTGCGCTCCTGGTCGTCGCACTGTTTGTTGCATTAGCTTATCGAGGCTTGCGCGCGGCCTTTCTCTCAACCGATCCCTTCGCCCGTTTCCTCGCCTTCGGTCTCACGGTGACGATCCTCATTCAGGCGTTCTTTAACATGAGCGTCGTGCTGGCGCTGTTGCCTACTAAAGGCATCCCGCTGCCGTTCATCTCTTCGGGCGGCACGTCCATCTTCATCACGCTGGCCTGCATGGGCGTGCTGCTGAACGTCACCCGCGAGATCGAGTAAGGCAGTGAATCAAAGGCAAAGACCATGCGGGTTCTGATTGCAGGCGGCGGCACCGGCGGGCACGTCATCCCCGCACTGGCGATTGCGCGCGAGCTGCGCGACAAAGCCGGAGTCGAGGTTCGCTTCGTCGGCACCGCGCGCGGCCTGGAGACGCGCCTTGTACCCGAAGCCGGCTTCGCGCTCGAACTCATCAAAGTCGGCCAACTCAAAAACGTATCCGTGATGACGCGCGTGCGAACACTCGCCGATCTGCCTCTGGGAGTGGTCCGTTGCATGGGACTGCTGAGGAGTTTTCGACCAGATGTCGTCATCGGTGTGGGGGGATACGCATCCGGCCCCGCAATGATGGCTGCCGTGCTGCTGCGCGTGCCCACGCTCGCGTTTGAGCCAAACGCAGTGCCGGGGCTCGCAAACCGTATCGTCGGCAAAATGGTGTCGGCGGCAGCAGTCAACTTCGCAGAGACACAACGCTACTTTCGCAATGCAAACGTAACAGGAACACCTGTCAGGCCGGAGTTCTTTGCCATCGCTCCAAAGCAGCCAGGCGAACGCAAACGTCTGCTGGTCTTCGGTGCCAGCCAGGGCGCTCGCATATTCAACGAACTGCTGCCGACGATCATGGAGCGTCTGCTAACCGCGCTCCCTGACCTCGATGTCGTTCACCAGACAGGCGCACGGCACGGCGAAGCGACCGCGCAAGCCTACGCCCGCGTAGGTGGGCCATTCGACCGCGCGCTGGTGACGCCGTATCTCGACGACATGGCCGCACAGTTTGCTGCCGCAGATTTAATCGTATGCCGCAGCGGTGCAAGCACCATGGCCGAACTCGCCGCGGCGGGCAGGGCGTCGCTGCTGGTGCCGTTCCCGCAGGCAGCCGACGATCACCAGAGGAAGAATGCAGAGGTCTTTGTCGCCGCAGGAGCGGCCGAGATGATCATCGAGTCACAACTCGACGAAGAACGTCTCCTGAAGACATTGACTGCCCTGCTCGGCGACGATGTTCGCCGCCAAGCCATGGGAGCAGCCGCGCGAACGCTGGCGCACCCTGACGCACTCGATGAAATTCAAGCAATCGTGATGAAGTTGGCACAACGCTGAGACTCGGCCGTCACAACGAGACCGAAACCGCTCTAGTCCTCGCGAATTCAGCCTCCGAAGCGGGATTGGTTGTCATTGGATTTGTTGTCATTCCCGCAGGGAATCCGCGTTTTGCTTCGGGCCGCACCGAGCTACAGTTTTGGAGAACGTGCTCGATGCGGACCCAGCGTTACTCCGAACCGCCAATCTCTCCGGTCTCGATCGGCGGCTGTTCCTTCGGCGCGAAGTAGCTCTTGTCCCACAGCGCCTGATAGAACTCGCCGGTCAGCGCGGCCGCCTTGGGGCCAAACGTGGGCCTGCCACCTTCGAGGAAAAACACCGTCACAATCGGTCCGCGCGGCGTGTCCGCATAGGAGCCAAACCAGCCGAAGCGCGTCCCATCGTTCGAGCACGTGCCTGTCTTTCCCATCACCGGGAACTGGCTGAAGTTTGCTCGCAGAGAGCGCGCCGTCCCATACTGCACCGCGCCCTCCATGCCGTCCTGAATCTCAGGAATCAGCGGAGCGATGTTCAGTTTGCGCTTCACCTTCGGTGCAAACGACGCGACCTCTTCCGGAGTCTCCGGATGCTGCAGGTAGTACAGCGTGCCGCCGTTGGCAATCGCAGAGATCAGCGCGCCCAGTTGCAGCGGCGTCATCGAAACGCCCTGGCCGAACGAGCACATCTTGCCAACGCCGCCTTCGGACGCAGGCAGAACCTCGTCGGGATACGTGCCGAGCTGTTCGCCCTGAATGTCGTAGCCCGCCAATTCGCCCAGGCCGAACCGGTTCGCGTAGTGTTTCACGCGGTCAAAGCCAAGCTCGCGCCCCAGCGTTTCAAAGTAAAGATTGTTCGAGTGTGCCAGCGCCTGGGTCATCGTCATGCTGAAGCGCCTGCCCAGCTTCACCGGCGTGTCTTTGGTGACGATACCTTCTTCGAGCGCCGCCAGTGCTACCGAAAGCTTAATCGTCGAGCAGGGCTCCGCGCCGCGGCTCAATGCGAGTTTCTGATTCACCATGGCAAGAATGCGGCCGTTCGTCGGATCAATCGCTACGACGGTGCCGTTCATATTGCCCAGCGCGTCAATCGCCGCCGCGCGCACCGCCGGGTCTTCGCCCGCGGTCACATCGCCCTGCGTCAGGTCGCTTGCATCTGTAAACGAGCTTGCCGTAAAGCGTTCAACGTACCGATATCGGCGATGGCGATACCGCGTCTCCCGCGAGACCCGCACCAGCCTCGCTCCATGATGGGAGCGCACCGTCGCCACCGAGCGGCGCGTCGTATGCCTTACAGTACGGTGCGAAACCGCTGTTGCATGTACCCGGCTGCTCTTACTGGTATGGGCCGCGCGCCTGTGGGAGCGAGCGGAAGTATGCGCCGCGACCGTCGTGTGATGTTTCTTGCTCGACTTCGCAGTCGTCGCACCCGCTTCCACTCCAGCACACAGTACAAGGCCGAAGAGGATTGCGCCAAACACCTTCATATTCTTCAACATCGGCGATTCCTCTTACTACATCAATAAGACAAGCAATTTTTCTGCCATCAGCCCCAAAAAACAGGCTGAGAAACCTCTTTTATTCAACTACAGTACGCACACCGTTGCAGTGCCTCTTTCGTGCTATCAGCACACAGGTCGTTTCATCTCATCAATTTCCGCGCCGTAAAAACGCCGGAATATCCAACTCATCCGGCTCCACGCGGCCCACCTGCGCCACCGCTCCGCCATACGACGGTGCACGAACGGAAACCTCGGCAACCAGTTCCTCCGTCGCCGCGCCCCAGGTCTCCTCTATTTGGACGCGCGCCGGAGCCGCATAGTGAGTCTGTTCACGCACTTGCGCCGCCTCTTCCATTGTATCGAACGCGCCGATCTCTACTCCGTGTGCGGACGTCCGAAAAAAATCATCGTCAAAAACCGATGCAGGCACAGGCAGCAGCTCCGCCGCAGCCTCCATCGGAGCCATCGGCGGCAGGGTCACGGGCGGCTCCGACTCACTGGCAAACCGCGGCGCGGCTGCGCGAGCGTTCGTCACGCGCGGCTGAATCGGCACCTCGTAGCGCATCGTCGGCAGAGTCGCTTCGGCCAGCATCCGCTCGCGCCGCTCCGGCATCTCCTGCTGCTTGAAGCCGGTGGCGATGACGGTAATCTTCACCTCGTCACCCATCGACTCATCCTGCACCGCGCCGAAGATAATATTTGCGTCCTCGTGCGCCGCGTTCTGGATAATCGTCGAAGCCTCATTCACCTCATTCAGCTTCAGCGAGCTCGATCCGGTGATGTTAATCAAAATCCCCTTCGCCCCATCAATCGCGCCCGACTCCAGCAGCGGAGAAGCCATCGCCGCCATCGCCGCCTCCACCGCGCGGTCTTTGCCCGAGCGTATCGCCGTGCCCATCACCGCGTAGCCCATGCCTGCCATCGTCGTCTTCACGTCGGCAAAGTCGCGGTTGATCACGCCCGGAATCGTGATGATGTCCGAGATGCCCTGCACGCCCTGCCGCAACACGTCGTCGGCAATGCGGAAGCTCTCGAAGAAGCCCGCGTCCTTCGCCACCGCCAGCAGCTTCTCATTCGGAATCACAATCACCGTATCGACGGAGTTGAGCAGCTCCTGCATTCCGCGCTCGGCCTGCATCATGCGCCGCTTGCCTTCAAACGCGAACGGCCGTGTGACGACAGCGACCGTCAGCGCGCCCATCTCGCTGGCCAGCGAAGCGATCACCGGAGCCGCGCCCGTGCCCGTACCGCCGCCCAACCCAGCCGTCACGAACACCATGTCCGCGCCCTCAAGCGCCTCGATGATCTTTTCCGAATCTTCCAGCGCCGCGCGCCTGCCCACATCGGGATTTGCACCCGCGCCCAACCCGCTCGTCAGCTTCACGCCCAGTTGCAGCTTCACCGGCGCGTTCGACACCTGTAGTGCCTGCACATCGGTATTGGCTGCGATGAACTCCACGCCCGCCACATTGGCCGCAATCATGCGATTCACGGCGTTGTTCCCACCGCCGCCTACGCCGATGACCTTGATCTTCGCCCCACGGGGTATCTCGTCGTGATAGTGAATGCGGAGGGCGTCGTCAGGCAGATTCGGCATGGATTCAGGGCTCCTTGAAGTCAGTTAATTCTCCCATCTCCCTGCCAAAGGCAACGTCCCTCTTTTCCACCGCGCGTACCATAAATGGTTCAGAATCCTCGTACAACCGCCTTCTGAAAAGTTCACAGCAAGTTTCCGGCCAAAGAAAAAGCGTCGAGGCTGCTGTCTTTTGTGCTACAACGACAGTTACCAAATTGCCCTGTGCCCGCAGTTACCGGGCGCTTTTTTTGCAGACAGGGCGCTGGCGCAACACCGTTGTCCACATATCCAGAGTGGTTTGTGAGGCCCCATGAGAAAGCTGCTCGCGTCATTCCTCCTGAAAGCCCTCCCTGTCCTTCTGCTTGGCATCCTCGCCGCGCCCATCGCACAAGCTACCGGCGTTTCGATCCACGATATCCAGGGCACCAAGTCCACCACCGCCGAAGTCATCTCTCCGCTCGTGGGCCAGACCGTGAATACTTCCGGCGTCGTCACGGCGATTACCAGCACAGGCTTCTTCATCCAGACGCCTGACGCCTCCGCCGACAGCAATCCACTCACCCCCGAAGGCATCTACGTCAACACAGGCTCCGCGCCACCTGCCAGCGTCGTCATCGGCAATAATCTCCAGGTGAGTGGCACCGTCACCACCGTCCCTGCCACGACACAAAGCCACACACCAGGAACCGAAATCACCGTCAATCCCGCCACCGGCATCACGGTCGTCTCCACCAATCAGCCGCTGCCAGCGCCCATCGTCATCGATGCATCGAAGCTCTCCGCCACCGGCAGCATCTACCAGCTCACGCCGTATGAAGGCATGCGCGTCACCTTCGCCTCGCTGACATCTGTCTCGGGCACCGGCGGCACACTCGACGAAGTCAACGAGACCTACACCTCGAACGGCCAGTTCTACGCCGTCCTCACCAGCACCTCGGGCACGACCCCGCGCCCGTTCCGCGAGCCGGGCATCGATCTCCGCGACGCCGCCGTGCCCAATACTCCGGCCAATGTAGCCCAGTTCGACGACAACCCCGAGCGCATCCTCGTCGACTCCGGCACGCTCGTTGGTTCGACGCCCATCGACGTCTCCAGCGGCGCCGCGCTTCCCAACGTCACCGGCGTGCTCGACTTCACCGCCAGCCTCGACAGCACTTACACCCCCGCGCGCCTGCTCATCGACCCTTCCTATAGCCAGTCGAACATCACTCCCGGCATCACACCGCAGACCACCGCCGCCGCCGGGTCCAACATCTTCACCGTAGCCGCCTTCAACGTCCAGCGCCTCTTCAATACCTCTTCCGCCGACAACCTCTACTACGTCCCCGCAGGCGTCGCACCCAACACCGGAGCCAACGGCACCACCTTCCCCTCCACCGCCGTCAATGTCACCTCTGCTGCTTATCAGCGCCGCATCGCCAAGATCGCGCTCGCCATCTGCAACAACCTCCGCTCGCCCGACATCGTCGCGCTCGAAGAGGTCGAGAACCTGAGTGTCGTCACCGACATTGCCACGCAGATCAAAAACACCGCCGGCTGCGGCACCGTCTACGCTGCCTACGGCACCAACAACACCAGCGACAGCACCGTCTTCTATACGCAGGACAGCACCGGCATCTCCGTCGGCTTCCTCGTTAAAACCACAACCGTAGACTTTGGCGGAATCGGCCAGACCGGACAGGACACCACCTTCACCCTCACCGGCACGACAACGCCACTTCTCGTCCTCAACGACCGCCCATGGCTCGCCATCCAGGCCGGCATCAAGCGCGCAGGTGCGCTGGACTACACCGTCGCCGTCATCGTCAACGATATGCAGTCGATGGCGGGCGAGAACAGCCCCACGTCTTCAGTCATTCGCCAGAAGCGGGAGCTTCAGGCCGAGAACATCGCCCAGGCCATCCAGAATCTTCAGGCGCAGCATTTCCACATCATTTCCGTCGGCGACTTCAACGCCTTCGAGTTCTCCGACGGCTACACGGACTCGCTCGCCACGTACACCAACACCAACGTCCTGCCCGCCACACAGGTCGTCCAGCCCGGCAAAGCGGGCCTGGTCACTCCGGCGCTCACCGACCTCACTCTTCAGATCGCAGACAAGACCCAGCGATGGTCCTACGTCGAAAACGGAAACGCCGAGGTCCTCGACCACATCGCCGTCTCCTCCGAGCTGGCTGCATCCACCACGCTCAACTACATCCACTTCAACGCGGACTTTCCCGTCATCGACTACAACGACGACACCACCGCCACCCGCGTCTCCGACCATGACGTAGCCCTCGGCTACTTCACCATTCCGCCGCCGGTCCTGCTCGCCTCGGTTGTGCCCACCAACGCCACCTTCGCCAGCACCATCGTTGGCTCCTCTTCCGCGCCACAGGTCTTCACCATCTCCAACAGTGGCGATGCGTCGTTCACCGTTAACAGCATCACCACTTCCGGCGACTTTGCCCAGACCAACACCTGCGGCACACTCCCCACGACCCTCGCTCCCGGCGCATCCTGCACGGCCAGCGTCGTCTTTACCCCCACCGCCGCCGGTACACGCACAGGCTCATTCTCCGTCGTCACCAGCGTCAACGCCAACGCCCTCACCGCGCCGCTCACCGGTACTGGCACCACGCCCACCACACCCGACTTTACCCTTACAGACAGCGCAGGACACGCCACCACGACCATCACTGTCGCCGCTGGCTCAACCGGGTCCGCCACGCTGGTCTTCACACCAGTCAACGGATTCAACGCGGCCATCATCTCCACCTGCGCCGCCCAGGGTACCGCGCCCGCAGGAGTCACCTGCACCGCGCCCGCATCGTTCACGCTCTCCGGCACCGCTGCGGTCAATAAGACCGTCTCCTTCACAACCACCGCGCGCACCAGCTCTGGCGGCATCGCGCTCGATTCCATCCCGCGCTCGCCCTGGACCGCGACCGCGTTGCTCTCCCTCATCGGCCTGGTCATGTTCCTCGCCGGACGCACCCGCCGCCTCGCCCGCCTCGCCGGGCTGCTCACACTCCTGCTCGCACTTTTCCTGCCCGCCCTTGGCTGCGGAGGCAGCGGTAGTGGTGGAGGCGGTGGCGGAGGAGGAAACACAGGCACTCCCGCTGGCACCTACACCTATACCGTCACAGCCACCAGCGGAACCCTCAGCCACACCGAAACCGTCACCCTCATCGTGCAATAGGATCTGCCGAAACGAGCCAACACAACGTCATCTCGACCGAAGACGGCCCTTTGCTCGCCCTAAACCACGTCATCTCGACCGAAGGCGACGTCTTTTGGCCGCCGCAGTGGAGAGACCCCCGTATTTCTTCCTTCGCCACAGCCGCAGATGCCATCCTTCACAACTTCATAACAAAGGGCCGAGGATCCACAAAACCCAACCCGCCGTCTTACTTGTCAACCCCACCTCACACGCAATCACCTCAAACCACACCCCTTCCCCGTGGCGGTCGAGTTTCCCCCACCTGCTATCCTTAAATCATGAAGCTCGGCCCCGGAAGCCAATCCGGACCTTTTCGCTTTGACCTTTGAATCGTGCAGATAGTCCGGACCTAAGTCCAATGTTTGAAGGACTTTGAGTATTTAATAGGGGGAGGGGGGGGTACCATGAGAAAAGCAATGCTCTCCGAG